>NZ_JBSFWU010000051.1:0-53781 GCF_053594995.1 Streptomyces sp. NPDC002536 | reverse complement strand
GGTCGTCACGGGCTGCGTCAACCCCATCGAAAGCTTCGAGGCCAGCCGGAAGTACGTCTGGAACACGGGTGACTCCAGCACCGCCGACATCGCCGGCAGCAGCACGGTCGTGGCCGGCCAGGTGGTCACCCCGGCCACCGGCACTGTCACCAACGGCCGTTTCCGGGGCCGGAAACTGCTCCAGCTCATCCCCATCCTCCAGCCGAACGCCCTGCAGTGCCTCGGGGAGGGCCTCACCCACGCAACCGGGGCGACCACCTTGACGATCTCCTAGGCCCCCGGCAACAACTTCGGCACCGACACCAGCAACGCCCGCTGGTCGGCGAGCACCGCCGCCACCCCCGCCGTGACCCCGGCCGCGTCCTCCGCCCCCACCGCCGTCCGCAACGCCGTCGCGTCGTCGTCCAGCTTCTTCAGCTGCGCCGGCACCTCCGCAGCGCGGTCCGTCGCCTTGACCGACCGCTGCAACCGCCCCGACGCAGCGCGCAGCCGTCGTTGCAGCTCCTGCATCTCCACCGTGTCCGGCGTCTTCGCGCGGGCCTCCGTCCCGATCCGGGACCCGAGCAGCAGCGTCTCGCCGAGGCTGCCGACCGTGTCGAGCGGGCCCGCCGCATCCGGCGCGGGTGCCTCGGCGGCAGGGGGCGGTGCGGAAGGCGGTCCGTCCGACGCGAGTGCGGGACCGGCGATCAGCAAGGCGAGCGAGCCGCACACGGCGGCCGCGGCAGTGGAGGGAATCGTGTTCAGGCGCATGCCGTCACCCTTGGCGGGCACCCGCCGGCCCGCAACCGGCGGGCGCCCCCGCGGGGGCCTCCCGGCACGCCCCCGCGCTAAACCTGACCTGCGAGTACGTCAAGCCGGGGAGCCGCGGGCCGGCGTGCGGCCGAACGGGTTCCCGTCCGGCACAATCGGGGGATGTCCAGATCCAGCGCACGCCCCCGGCCGGCCGTCGGCCCCGACTCGCCCTGTCCCTGCGGGCTCGGCGACACCTACCAGAACTGCTGCGGCGCCTTCCACAGCGGGCAGAAGTCCGCGCCCACGGCCGAACGCCTGATGCGCTCGCGCTACAGCGCCTTCGTCGTCCGCGACACCGCGTACCTGCTGCGCAGCTGGCACTCCAGCACCCGGCCCGGGCACCTCGACCTCGACCCCGGGATGCGCTGGACCGGGCTGGACGTCCTGGCCACGACGGGCGGCAGCGCGTTCCACCAGGAGGGCACCGTCGAGTTCCGGGCCCACTACAGCGAGCGCGGGCACCAGGACGTCCTGCACGAGGTGAGCCGGTTCGTCCGCGAGGACGGGCAGTGGGTCTATCTGGACGGCGCCATCAGCTGACCCGGCCGTACCAGACGCTGCCGGTCCAGATCTTCTCCAGGCGGACGGTCGTGCCCGGCTTGGGGGCGTGCCAGATCTTGTTGTTCCCGGCGTAGATGCCCACGTGGTAGACGTTGCTGCCGGAGTGGAAGAACACCAGGTCGCCGGTCTGGCGGGAGCCCGCGGAGAGGTGGCGGGTCGCGTTGTACTGATCGGCCGCGGTGCGCGGCAGGCGCTTGCCGATCCGCTTGAACGAGTAGAGCGTCAGGCCCGAGCAGTCGAAGCGGTTCGGGCCGGTCGCGCCGTACTGGTAGGGCGATCCCTGCTTGGCGGCCGCGACCTTGAGGGCCTGTTCGCCGGGGGTGGCGGCCTGGGCGCCGGGGGCCATGCCCGGCAGGAGGACCGATGCCGCCACGGTGGCGGCGGCAAGTACGGGGATGCGCGCAGGTATTCGAGGCATTGCAGACATGCCGAAGCCCTTCGTCAGCCGCCTGCGAAAGATGACCTGTCGGGTTCGGGCTGGACGAAGGTGCCCGGCCACGGTCGTGGCTTCACCCCAAGGACCACCGCCATCGTGGTCCGTCGTGCTCGGGTCTCCCGCTCCTGCCGGTCCGTCGAATCGGTTCCGCACCCGGTGCAGTGGCAGGACTCGGCGTCCGCCCGGGTGGCCCGCCTCGGTGACGGGGTCTCATGTTCGAGGGACGATCCTGCACCACCGGCCGCGCGAATTCAGCGTCGAATGGGGCTTCTGTGAACTTCTTCACTTCCGTCCTGTAACTGCAACCACGCCCGTATCTGCCGCCCCATCAGCACGGTGTCAGCATGGTGTCAGCACGGCTTGCGCCATGCGTCCAGGCCCAGTCGCTTCTGCATCGAGCTGAGTCCGAGCCGGGTCGTCCTGTCGCAGAACTCCCCGGTTTTCAGGTCGTATTCGACATGGAAGACCGCTTTGTCCGCCTTGATGAAGGGCGTCAGCCGCGCGCACTCGTCGTACTGCGCGCACTGCTCGTTCACCGCGAAGTCGAAGTCGCCCACCAGCTGCGGGATCTGTTCCAGGTCGTTCTTCAGTCCCACCGACATGCCCCGGTCGTGGGCGAGTTTCGCCAGCATCCGGTTGAAGGCCAGCTGATCGTCGGCGGTCAGCTTGAAGCCCGTCGAGTTGCGGAATCCCTCGGTCAGGTCCGGCTCCACGGCGTCGAAGCCCTTCTTCCGGCACATCTCGATCCGGGCCGCCATGATCGGCTTCAGGACGTCGAGACGGCGGATGTCCACCCACTTCTCGCCCTCCCAGCCCTTGTTCTTCGCGCCGAGGACGCCCTTGGGGAAGGCGTTCTTGTCGGGCCGGAAGTCCTCCCACGCACCGGCGTTGAAGTAGCAGATCACCTTCCGGCCGCGGGCGTGCAGCCCGGCGACCGTCGCGGCATCGTTCTCGAAGCCGTCGATGTCGTAGACGGGGACGTCCACCGAGGTGTCGACCTTGCCGTCGAGCTGCCACTGCCAGCGCGTGCCCGGCTTCGGCTGCCAGCGTTTCCCGGAGGCGGGCGGCTGTGCATCACCGGAACCGCCGGAGGGCGGAGCGGACTGCTGCTCGTCCGGATCGGCCCCCTCGTCCGAGGAGGACGAGCAGCCCGCGAGGGCGAGCAACGACAACACGGCAGCCGCCCCCGCCCGTATCCGCCTCATCGCACCGCTCCCGTCGTCAGGGGCGCGCTCTGCCAGGGGTTGGCACCGTCGCCCGGCACCGCGCAGTGCACCCCGGCGCCGCGCCGCTCCGCCGTGCGGGCCACCTGTTCCGCGCAGCCGTCCGGGACCGCGTAGACGAGGTGGCAGAACCGGCCCGGCGGATGGTCCGCTGTCCAGGCCGGCACCCCCGCCCGCCAGTACTCCTCCCAGCTGCCCTCGAAGGTGACCAGGAGGTCGGCGAGCCGTGCGTAGCCCGGGTCCGGATGGGTCCCCGGGTTGAGTGCGACGGTCCGCGCGCCCAGCGTCCGGGCGATCAGGACCAGCCGCCGGTAGTACGGCAACACCGCCGCCCCGGAGGGGACTTGGTCGAGGAAGACGCCGTCCACGTCGTACCACCGGCGGTGCCGGCGGATGTCCGCGGCCACGGCGCGCGGGCGGCGGCGGCCGTACCCGGTGTCGGTGTAGCCCAGCATCCGCACCCCGGCGCGGCGCAGCCGGCCGGCGGCCTCGGTGAAGGCCGGGTCGGGGCGGTGGCCGGGGCCGTCCGCGGCGTTGAGCACGACCCCGTACACCTGCGGGGCCGCCGCCTGCAGTTGCGCCCAGGCCTCCGGGTGGGTGGCCGGGTGGGCGTAGAGCGGGACGAGCAGCCGCCGTTCGCCGTGCGGCATGTCCGTCATCGATGGGTCCCCTCTGTTTCCGGTGCTTCCGCGCGGATCGCGCACCACATGTCGGAGAGACTCTCGGCCAGCGGGTACCGCGGTGTCCAGTCCAGGGCGCGGGCGGCCGCGGTGATGTCCGCCTGCTGCCAGGGGACGGCGGCCGAGCGGGGCGATCCGTCGCCGTCCTCCTCGATGGTGCCCCGGAAGCCCGCGGCGCGGGCGAGGCCTTCGGCGAGGTCGCGGACGCGGCGTGCCGTGCCGCTGCCGATGTTGAGGACGGGAGGGAGCGGCCCGGTCGCGGTGACGGTGCGGACGACGGCTGCCGCAACATCCCGTGCGTCGACGAAGTCGCGGTAAGAAGACAGGTCCCCGGTCCGGATCACGCCGTCGGGAGCGGCGCGGCGCAGCTCGGCGGCGAGCCGTCCGGGCAGGGAGGCGAGGGGCTGGCCCGGTCCCACGGGGTTGAACACCCGCAGCACGACGGCGTCAAGGCCGGAACCGGTCACCGCGAGGGTGCCGGCCAGCTTGCTCGCGCCGTACAGGCCCAGCGGGCGGGCCGGGCCGGACTCGGCGGCGGGGCGCTGCCCGTCGGCGGGTCCGTACTCGGCGGCCGAGCCCAGGTGGACCAGGCGGGCCCGGGGCGCGGCCTGGTGCAGGGCCGCGCACAGGACGGCGGGGCCGAGCGCGTTGGCGGCGGTGAGCTCCACCGCGCTGCCGCCCACGGCGCCCGCGCAGTTGACGACCGCGTCGGGGGCCGCCGAGCGCAGGACGGACGCCAGCCGTTCGGCATCACGAGTGGCGATGTCGAGAGGGAGGTCCGCGGCGGGCGACCGGCCCGCGCAGAGCACCCGCGCGCCCGGGAGGGCGCGCAGCTGCCCGGTGGCGTGCCGGCCGAGGAAGCCGGTGGCGCCGAGAACGAGGATGCGCATGCGGGCCGTTCACGCTCCCTTGATCAGCAGGTCGCGGCGGAGGGAGAACTCGGCGTTGGCCCGGTCGTAGTCGTCGGGGCGGCCGATGTCGAGCCAGTAGCCCTCGAACTCGTAGGCGTGCGGCGGGGTGTCGTCGCGCAGCATGTCGAGGACGAGCTCGTCGAAGCCGAGCGGGAGGCCGGGGGTGTAGCGGGCGAGGGCCTCGCGGGAGACGCCGTAGACGCCCATGGAGACGCGGTAGTCCATGCTGGGCTTCTCGGCGAAGCCGACGACGCGGCCGGAGTCGGTGGTCAGCACGCCGAAGTCGATGCTGACGCGGCGGGGGTAGGTGGCGATGGTCAGCGGTGCCGCGGAGGCGATGTGCCGCTGGAGGACGTCGCCGAAGTCGAGGTCGGTGAGCACGTCGCCGTTCATCACCAGGAAGTGCTCGGGCAGCCGGTCGCGCATGGTCAGCAGCGGGCCCATGGTGCCCAACGGGCTTTCCTCGGTGGTGTAGTCGACGCGTAAGCCCCACTGGGATCCGTCGCCCACATAGGCTCTGATGATGTGGCCGAGGTGACCGATGGCCAGGGTGCAGCTGGTGAATCCGGCGCCGGCCAGCTGGCGCATCACGATTTCGAGGATGGCGTGCTGGTCGCCGATCGGCACCAGCGGCTTGGGCAGGGCGGTGGTGTACGGGCGCAGCCGGACGCCCTTGCCTCCGGCCAGGATGACTGCGTGCATGGTGCCGTTCCTCTCTGCTCCCGGTCCGGGAGCGGTGGGCGGTGGAACGTCAGCTGTGGAACGTAAGCGGTGGAACGTCAGACGTTGTAGATGCCGGTCTTGTAGCGGGTGAGGTTGGCGGGGTCGCGGAAGAAGGCGACGGTGGCGGCGAGTCCCTCGTCGAGGGTGTGGGCGGGGGCCCAGCCGGTGGCGGCCCGCAGCCGGGAGGCGTCGGCGAGCAGCCGCATCACCTCGGAGGCGCCGGGCCGGACGCGCTCCCGGTCGGTGCGGATCTCCAGGTCGGCGTCCATGAGCTTGCCGATCAGGTGCACCAGGTCGCCGACGGAGATCTCCTCCCCCGTACCGGAGTTGAAGGTGCGGCCGACGACGTCGGCGGCGGGCGCGGTGCCGACGGCGAGGAAGGCGGCCACGGTGTCCTTGACGTAGCTGAAGTCCCGGGTGGGCCGCAGGTCGCCGAGGGTGATGGTGCGCTGCCCGGCCGCCACCTGCCCGATCACCGTGGGGATCACGGCGCGCATGGACTGGCGCGGCCCGAAGGTGTTGAAGGGGCGCAGGGTGACCACGGGGAGCCCGAAGCTCGCGTGGTAGCTGTCGGCCAGCCGGTCGCCGCCCGCCTTGGACGCGGCGTACGGGGACTGGGTGTTGATGGGGTGGTCCTCGGTGATGGGCACGGTCTGCGCGGTGCCGTAGGTCTCGCTGGTGGAGGTGTGCACCAGGCGCGGGATGCCCAGGTGGCGCACGGCCTCCAGGACGTTGAGGGTGCCGGTGACGTTGGTCTCCACGTAGCTGTGCGGGGCGCGGTAGGAGTACGGGATCGCGATGAGCGCGGCCAGGTGGTAGACGGTGTCGGCACCGGTCACCAGCGACTGGACGGAGCCGGGGTCGCGGACGTCGCCGAGGACGACCTCGACGTGGTCCATGACGTCCTCGGGCAGGTCCTCCAGCCAGCCGAAGGACGAGAAGGAGTTGTACTGCACCATGGCGCGGACCCGGTGGCCGCGCGCGACGAGCGCCTCGACCAGGTGCGAGCCGATGAATCCCTCGGCGCCGGTGACGGCGACGGGTGCAGGTGCGGACATGCGCGGTTCTCCCCTTTTTCAGGAACGCTCTCAGGAGCGTTCTCGGCAACGGGCGTTCTGGTGCGGTGCTCAGCGGTGCGTGGTGATCCGTCCGAGCAGTGCGGTGGCGACGGCCAGCAGGGCGGCCGCCGCGCAGGTACACGTGACGAGCTGGTCCTGGGCGGGTGCGGAGATGCGCAGGACGAGGGCGGTGGTCTCGGTCCCGGCCGCGGCGAGGCACAGCAGGGCCGGGGTCCAGGCGATGCCGTAGGCCTGGAGCATCAGTCCGGTCCACAGCACCGCACCGAGCGCGAGCAGCGCCGCGGTGCGGGTGGGGTCCGGCAACGAGGCGTGGGGCCACAGGAGGGCGACGGCCAGGGCCAGCAGGGCCAGTGCGGCGAGATAGGCGGCGACGCACAGGGCGAGCACGCGGGCTGCGCCGAGCAGCATGCCGGGGAAGGTCGTCGCCCGGGCGAGAGCGTCGAGGGCTCTGCCCCGGCAGCGGTAGAGCAGCCATTCGGCAACACCCATGCTGAGGGTGAGGGCGAGGACGGCGGGTCCGGCGGTCCCGGTGCCGCCGGTGTGCCGCAGGGCGTCGCCGAGTGCGGCGACGGTCGTCAACACCCCGCAGCCCAGGCCGAACAGGCCGTACGGGAGCGAGGCGAGCGGCGAGAGCGACGGTGGCTGGCCCTCGGTGCCGCGGGTCTGCAGGACGGTGCGGACGGCGGCGGCGACGGCGCCCCCCGCCGTGCCGAGCAGCAGCGCGACCCCGGCCACGACCGGCGGTTTCTCCACCAGGGTCGCGGCTCCCCCGGCGGCGGTGGGCAACAGGGCGTACAGCAGCAGCCGTTCACGCCCCAGCACCAGCAGCGTGGTGGCCGCCGCCAGGTACAGCGCCTGGCCCGCAGCGAAGGCGTGCGCCCCGGCCGGGCCCGGCAGCAACAGGGCTGCGGCGGTGGCGAGCAGTGCGCCGAGCGGTGCGCCGACGGCCAGGCAGCGCCCGGCCGCGGGGCGCCCGCCGGCGGCCAGCCGGAGATAGGCGCGGTGGGCGAGGCCCTGGTTCCAGGCCCAGGCCAGCAGGGCGGAGGCGGCCAACGGGCCGGTGCCCGCGGGCAGTCCGCCGTCGTGCCGGCCGCCGGTGATGAGAGGTGCGGCGAGGGTGTAGCCGAAGCCGGGCAGAGTGAACACCAGGGAGCGCAGCAGGCAGGCGCCGGGCGACACCCGCCAGGGGTCTGTGCGGGGCGGGGGCTCGGGGTGGCTGCGCGGCACCCGGGCGAAGAGCTCCGCGGCCAGCTCGAACGCGTCGTTCCTGCCGTAGCGTTCGGTGATCTGTTCGCCGGTGAGGCCGCCGGCCTCCAGGACGGCGGCGATCTCGTCGGGGTGCACGGCCGTCGCGCAGACGTCGGCCATCTCCTCGGCGAGGTCGTCGAGCGGGTCGGCCGCCCAGCGCGGCCGGTGCCGTGGCGGGGCGGGGTCGGCGAGCTGGTGCGCGGGTTCGGGCTCGTCGGGCGGTACGAGGCGTAAGACTCCGCTCATCCCGCACCCCCGGCGGCCATGGCCATGACGGGGGCGGACTCCCGGCGCTGCCGGGGCAGTTGCTGCACCGGGCGGAGGCCGCCGAGGTCACGGTAGATGTCGCGGAAGGCGCTGATGGTCTGGCGGAGGGTGAACTGCTCGACCACGCGCAGCCGTGCGGACTCCCCCATCCTCGCGCGGGTCTCGGGGTCGCCGAGCAGCTGCAGTGCGGCCTCGGCCATGCTCTCCGGGTCGCGGGGCGGTACGACGATCCCGCTGTCGCCGACGGCCTCGCGGACGCCGCCGACGTCGGTGGAGACGGTGGCGCGGCCGCAGGACATAGCCTCGATGAGGGTGAAGGGGAAGCCTTCGCTGATGCTGGAGAGCATCACCACGTTGCCCGCCGCGTAGGCGTCGCGGATGTCGTCGACGCGCCCCTCGAAGGTGACGGACCCGCCGACGCCCAGGTCCGCGGCGAGCTTCTCGCAGGCGGTGCGGTAGCCCTCGCCCCCGCGCGGGGTGCCGCCGAAGAGGCGCAGCCGCGCCTCGGGTATCTCCCGGTGCACCAGCGCGAACGCCCGGATCAGGGTTTCCAGGCCCTTGATGGGGTCGACGCGCCCGGCCCAACTGAGCGTCGGCGTCTCCGGTTCCGGCCCGGCGGGCGGGAACGCCGCCGGGTCGACGCCGTTGTAGACGGTGCGGATCCGGTCGGGCGGGGTGCCCCCGTGCTCCTCCCAGCGCCGGTTGTAGCGATTGCCGGGGGTGACGAGGGCGGCGCACCGGTAGCTCTCGATCGCGAGCATCCGGAACAGCCCGAGCATCAGTGCCTTGACCGGCCAGCGGTAGGGCTCGCTGCGGAAGCCCAGGTAGCGCTCGCGCAGATAGATGCCGTGCTCGGTGAGCAGGAACGGGGTGCCGTGCCGGTGGTGGGCGACCAGCCCGGGCACGGCGGCCAGGCCCCCGCTGACCGCATGGGTGATCCCCTCGGCGGGGACCCGTGCGGCGAGCGGGCGCAGGGCGTGCTCCAGCAGGTCGGTGGCGGTCAGTGCGTCGTGCAGGGTGGGGCGGGCGGCGGCCGTGCCGAGGCGGGGCCGGTTCCAGAGCCGGGCCAGGAGGCGGGCCGCCGCCTCCCCGCGCAGCGCGGGGAAGAGGGTGCCTTCGGTGGCGTGGTCGGCCAGCCGGTGGAAGGTACGGGCGAAGTGCTGTTCCTCGCCGGGGTCGAGCAGGGCCAGGAGGAACTGCTCGTAGCAGGTGAGGAATTCGCGCAGGGCCCGGCCGCGGGGGGCGCGGCCGGCGGGCGGCGGTCCCCACAGCGGCAGGGTGTCGACCTCCCGGACGTGCCGGGGCAGTTCCCAGGCGAGCTGCTCCCGGCCGGTTCCGGTGACGGCGATGACCCGGAAGTCGACGTCCGGCATCCCCTGGACCAGCTGGTCGCACCACACGCTCACCCCGCCGTGACTGTGCGGGTAGGTCCCTTCAGTGAGGAGGGTCACCGAAGGGATGTCGGATGCCCTTGCGGCATGCGGTCCGTGCATGAAAGTCGGTTTCTCCAGAGACATCAGGACTTGGGCGGAATCTGCACGGAAGTACGGACGCCGGGTCAGCGCCGGGCGGTTGCAGCGGGCCCGTAGGGAACCGGGGGGCGCACGCCACGCGGCACGGGCAGGGCGGCTGCCGGTGCCGGCACGGCGGCTGCAGTACCACCGGCCTTGTGGTGAGCGGGAGTTGCCCCGGCGGGCAGGGTGAAGTCGAGCCGGTTCTGGCCCGCGACCGGTGCGACCCAGGCCGAGCGGCTGCCGGCGTAGGCGGTACCGAAGGCGGTGCCGCCCTGCAGGGTGCCGTCGGGCAGGGTGGCGAGGGCCTGAACCCCGGCGGGTGCGGTGACGGTGACGGCGTTGCCGATGCGGTAGGCGGTCACCTTGCCCGCGGCGAGGGCGGTGTTCCAGGCGGCGCGCTTGCTCAGCTCCGTACCGATGTCCCGCATGCGGAGGTTGACGATCGGCGTGTTGTCGGCGAACAGCCCGGCGTAGTCGGAGAGGACGCTCTCCAGGACCTTGTAGCCGATCCGCTCCTCGGAGAGGTTGGACTGGTGCATGAAGTGCGGCCGCGGGTCGTTGGCGAGGACGTGGCTCAGGGCGATGCGGGTCTCCAGCGGCGTGATGTACGTGCCGAACCCGGTCTTCACGTCGAGCGGCTTGGGCAGGCAGGTGGTCACCTTGGAGTTCTCACAGGTTCCGCTGCCGCCGTCGGACTTCTTGGTGTAGAGCCAGTTGTACTCGTCCGTCTCCTCCTGCGCCGTACCCGCGTTGTAGAAGACGTTCATGGGGTAGCGGGGCACGGTGAGGGCGGGGCCCACCGGGCGCTGCTGGGGTTCGCGCGAGGTGTCGCTGCCGGTCCAGGCGATGCCCAACTTGGCGTAGACCGGTCCGAGTTCCGGGTTGTCCTGGGTCTGCTGCGGAAGCATCTTCAGACCGGAGTGCTCACCGGTGATGAGCTCGTCGTTGTCGACGGCCAGGCCCTCGCGGGCGGCCCAGGCACGGTTGTTGGTGATCTCGTCGCTGATCTCCTTGCCGCTGACCCACTGGGTCTTCCCCGCGGCGTCGGTGGCGCACTTCCAGGGCACGACGGTGGTGTTCTGCTCACAGCCCAGGAAGGCGTGCGTATAGGTGTGGTTGATCCACCGGAAGGACTTCTGGTCGGCGGTGAGCTGCTGGAGCAGCGGGTCGGGCAGGCCGCCGTGCTCCGAGCGGTACTCCTCGCTGCCGACGCCGTTGAAGGCGAAGTCCAGCGGGAGACGATGGCTCTGCGACCACTGCTTGGCGTACTGCGCGTCGGCGGCCGTCATCCGCAGCGGCGGGTGCTCGGGGCTGGGGTTGCCGGGGCAGTCGACGTCACCGGGCGTGCACTTGAGCTTCGTGTCCCAGCGGTCGTCGGAGGCGAAGACGTCGTCGACGTGCACGCCGAAGTAGTTGCGGGAAGCACCCAGGTGGACGCCCTGGGTGAGCCACTCCATGATGCCCCGGGACACCAGCCGGTACTGCGACTGGTACTGGTTGGCGACGAAGGTGACGACCAGCTCGCTGCGTCCGTCGTGGTTGTACTGGCCGATCAGCGACCCGCGCCCGGTGCCGCCGGGGACGGCGGCGTCGAGGAGGGTGGTGTAACCGGCGCCGTCGGGCTGCTGGGCCAGCGGCGCGGAAATGTATCCGTAACTCTCGCTGATGTTCGGGTCGTTGTCCTCGAACGGAACGTTTTTTCGGAGGTAGCCGAAGGGACCGGCGGCCCCCGCCGAGGTGACCTGGGCCGTCTTCCCGTCCAGGGTGCCCGCGTAACCGGAGTCGGCGGGAACGTTCAGGCCGACGGCCGGACGGGCGTAGGTGTAGGCGTCGACCTGGCGGATGCCGAATCGTTTCTCGTAGCCGGCCAGCGCGGCCATCTCGGCCGAACCCCCGCCGAAGGGGTTGTCGTTGGGCAGCACGATGCCCTGGTACTTGGCCCGGGCCCGCCCGTCCACGGTGTCGGCGAGGAAGGCGTCGTCGACCTTCTGCCGCGCGGGGTCGGTGAGATCGACCGTGGTGTACGGGGTCCCCGCGGCGTCCAGCGTGCTGCGGATGGCCTCCACCGAGGGCCCGCCGTCGTCGACCACCAGCACCTTCAGGTCGATGCGCGGCGCGGCGTCGGCGTCGGCCGCGTGCACGGCCCCGGCCGGCAGGGCCATGCCGAGCAGAACGGCCGCCGCCCCCGCCGCGACCGGACGCGCACTGCGTCTGCTTCCCGTTCTTCCCGTTCTCATGACGTCAACTCCCCCCGGGACGCAGGCCACGCACGGGGTGCGCGCCGCCTTGTCGTCCAGGACAAGTGCGAGCAGCGCCGGGCTCGTTCCGGATGCCGCACGCACAGCGAATGATCCCCACCATTCGGCCCCGCATCAGCCGGACTCCCCATACCGGCTGCGACCGCTCCTGCCCTGAAACGGAAGCGGACGCCGATTGCCCGGATCCGGGCCGCGCGGGCGGAGCCGGGACCGCGCGGCAGCGATGCGGCACCGGGGCACGGCCGCGCCCCGGTTCCGGAGGCTCCACCGCCTCCCGACCGCTCAGCCATATAGTGCGCCATGCCCGGAGGCCGCGCGGGGCGCACTGGGCAGGTGCCCAGGGGCGTTCATGAATTCCTGTCCTGTTTTCGCTGTAACCCCTCGCGGCTCTTTGCCGTCCGCGCTTCGCTCGTATGCCCGGGCATCGCCAGGGTGACCTGTGTCGACATTGGTATACAACGCCTCTGGACCATCTCTGCCGGAACCCCGTCGCACCTGCCCTTCCCGTATCCGGACGCCCCGAGATCGGCCTGATGCGAGCTGTCCGATATGCCTGTTGCGCACCGCATGCGGCGAGAGCGTCTGGCATCTGCCGTTACCGGAAGGCGAATTGGGGCCGTCCGGAGACCGGACCGGTGATGTCGACCCCGTGAGCCCCATGCGAACCGGACGACTCCGAGGGGCGGTTGAGTTCTGCTGCGGCAGCTCTTGACCGAAAGTCAGGGGACATGGACGTTGAGATTTGTCATGAGCACAACGTCACATGGCATTGGCGCTCCCACCCCCCATGATCCCCGGAGGAGCCACGTGAGAAGACGTCGAACTCCCCTTGTCGCACTGGTGACGACAGCCTTGGCCGTTCTGACTGCCCTGCCCGTTCTGGGTGCCGGTCCCGCAGCGGCCCACGGCGCCGGCACCGCCCCCTCGCCCGACGCACCCCACCGCGGAGTCGTCACCGCCGCGCACGCCCCCGGCCACTCCCCCGGCCGTGACCGCGCGGTCCGCGCCTTCGCCGAGGGCCGCCGGGAACGCAGCGCCGCCGGCTGGACGCACCGGCCCGGGACCGCGGCGGACCTGACCCACAACTGGTGGGGCATCTTCCCGCAGCCCGGGACGTACGACGGCATCACGGCCACCCACTCCGTGGACCCCTCCTACCGGGTCTCGGCCTCCGACAACTTCACGTACGCGCCCACGACCAAGGCCCAGAACTCCTGCATGGAGGTCGTCACGGCGTACTCGAACAGCGGCAACGAGATCTGGGCCTGGGACTGGTGCAGCGACCCCGGCGGCCCGGCGAAGGTGCTCGCGATCAACGCGGACTTCCTGGCGAAGTACACGGCGAACAGCGGTGGCCGCACGGTCTACGGCGTGCAGCTGGCCCGCGACGACGCCGGAACGAACAGCTGGTCGTCCTACCTCTACAACTACCGGACGGCAGCCTGGGAACTGCTCTTCCGCCAGTCGGGGCAGGACCGGAGCGGGCTGGCCCACGGCTGGGACATGTTCGAGATCTACGCGAGCACCAACCCCGCGACGGGCACGGGCTATTACTGCACGGAGGCGGCGAACACGATCTTCGACAGCTCGTCGATACAGCTGCGGAGCGAGGGCGCATGGAAGGCGGCGAGCCCGTCGGACTCGCCGTGGACGGAGCCGAACCCTGACGGCGCCGCATTCCTGTGCCCGGGGCTGAGGTTCGTCCAGGCGGGGGCGAACGACCACTGGACGGTGCGGCAATAGCCGGCCACAAACGCACCGGCCCCCGCCGGAGGTGGCGGGGGCCGGTGGTTGCCGTCATGTGTAGGGACGCCCTACGAAAGGCACTTCTCCATCCACATCACCGAAACCTTGCGCCACTGCGCTGTGTTCGCGTTGTGGTGGTCCAGCCAGTTCTTGAGCGATTCGCAGGAGAACGCCGGAGACTTGGGGTGCGCGGCAGTGGCCGTGACCGTGACCGCTTTCGGTTCGGCCGACGCGCCGACGGCCTGCGACGCCGCTCCGGCCGAGAGCAGCAGGAAGGGCGTGGTCATGACGGCGACCAGCGCCCGGCGCCCGTGACCAAGAGAATTCGACATGATGCAGCTCCCAGCGGAAAGACGCCCTGGCGCCGCATACGTCGGGGGGCTGCCCTCAACCGTCAACGGCACCCGTTTTCAGACTGGCGCCGCGATATCCGGCTGTCAATGCCGCCTGCCGGCCCGCCGGCCTTTGCCGGCTCAGTACGTCGGAAGCTGCTTGGGGCTGAGGCCGTACTTGTTGTGCTGCGGGACGGTGTCCAGGCACATGAACACCAGCAGGACGATCCAGCCCACGACCGGAATCAGACCGAACAGCACCCACCAACCCGAACGATCAGTGTCGTGCAGACGCCGGACGGTGACGGCGAGCGAGGGAAGGAGTATGGCCAGGCTGAACACGGTCCCGATGACCGAGTTCGTGCCGAGCACGGCGTCGGCGACGGTCAGCACGATGCTGATGACGATGCTGATCAGGGTGAACATCCAGTACTCCTGGCGGCGCGCACGCCCGCTGAACACCGCGTATTTCTTGAGTACATCCACGAACCAGTGCACTGGGTCTCCCAAAGCAATGGGCCCCGGAGGGCCCGTTTGTTACGTAAAGCCGGAGTAAAAACTACACCATGTCGGTGGGGTGTGGATACCAGGGGGGAGTACGTCGCAATTCACCCGCGCAACGCGACCGAGGTCCTGCGGCCCACCGCTCAGCGCCGTCGGCCCTAAGGCCATCGGAGGGCTGGATTCCGGACTGTGGGCCGACGCGGGAATCGGGTCCGTTTCCTAGGTTCGTAAACCAGGCGCCGCACGAGGATCAACCGCCACAGGAAAGCGCAGCCCAGGCTGTTGACGTGCGGTGCTCGCTGCGCGAGTTCTTCTGTGGAGTTTCCCGCAATGCCGGTGATGACGGCAGCCCTCGTGCTGCTTGCCTTCGTGACGCCTCTGGCCACGGACATGTATCTTCCTGCGTTCCCCCGCATGACGGGGGACCTGGGCACCGACGCCTCCGGTGTCCAGCTCACCCTCACCTCGTTCCTGATCGGCATGGGCCTGGGCCAGTTGATCCTCGGACCGCTCTCCGACCGGTTCGGGCGGCGCAGGCCGATCCTGATCGGCTCGGCGGCCTGCGTCGTCGTCACGGCGCTGTGCGCGCTCACGCCCTCGCTCGGCTGGCTGGTTGCGCTGCGCTTCCTCCAGGGCTTCACCGGTGCCGCCGGTGTCGTCATCGGCCGAGCCGTCATCTCCGACGTCGCAACGGGCAAGAAGGCGGCGAGGCTGCTCGGCATCCTGATGTCCCTGCTGGGCGTCGCCCCCGCCGTCGCACCGGTCCTGGGCGGCGTCGTGATCGAAGCCGCCGGCTGGCGCGCGGTGTTCTGGGCCCTGGCCGCCACCACGCTCCTCGCGCTCGTCGGCGCACTCTTCGCAGTGCCTGAGACCTTGCCGGCCGAACGACGGCAGGCGGGAGGAGCCCGGTCAACTGCCCGGGCGGTGCGCGAGGTTCTCACCAACCGGCCCTACCTCGGACACACGCTCTGCTTCGGAATGTCCCTGGCCGTGCTCTTCTGCTACCTGGGCGGCGCGTCCTTCCTGTTCCAGAATCTGCTCGGCCTCAGCATCGGTCAGACCTCCGCAGCCTTCGGCTCCGTCGGCGCCGTCAGCGTCGTATCCGGCCTCGTCATCACCCGGCTCGTCGGCCGCTTCGCTCCCCGGGCACTGCTGCGCACCGGCCTCGGGGTGATGCTCGCCGGCTCGGCCGCCCTGTGCGTGCTCGCACTGGCCGGCGGGCTGAAGCTGCCGGTGGTGCTGGCCCTGTTGTACGTCACCTTCGTCGGCATCGGCCTGGTCAGTATCAACGCGGCCGCACTCGCCCTGGAACGCGTACCCCGGGCCGCCGGAACCGGCTCCGCCCTCCTGGGCACCGTGCAGAGCGTCCTGAGCGCCATCGCCGCCCCTCTTGTCGGCCTCGGCGGCGAGCACACCGCCCTGCCCATGTTCGCGGGCATGACACTTTCCGCCGCTCTCGCCGTCCTCGTACTGGGGCTGACGAAGCAGCCCGTCCAGCGCGCAAGCCTGATCGGCGGCCTCAACTCTCCCCCAGCACCGCCCGGATGACGTGCCGGGCGGTGCGCGCCATCGCCGGGTTCGTCGTCCGGTAGTACGGCAGCGCGATCAGCGCCTGCGAGAGCGTCCGCCCCCGGCCGCGCCGCCACGTCGCGTCGTCCACGCCGAGCGCCTCGCGGAAGATCTCCCGCGCACCGGCGGGGAGCAGGTTCCATGCCGGGAAGAGGTCGCAGGCCGGGTCGCCCACTCCCGTGCACCCGAAGTCGATCACCGAGGTCAGTCTGCCGTCGCCGTCCACCAGCAGGTTGCCCGGCATGAGATCGGCGTGCAGCCACACCGACGGCTCGTCCCGGACCGGGGCCCGCAGCGCGTCCTCCCAGACGGCGGTCACGGCGTCGCAGTCGATGTCCTCCTGCGGGATCCTGCGCAATTCCCCGATCGCCGCCCGGGTCTCCGCGTCGAGCGAGGCGACCGGCCCACCGCGGTGTGCCGTCGGCGCGCCCGGCAGGGTGATGCTCCGCATCGCCGTCACGAACCCGGCCAGATCCGCGGCAAGTTGCCCGGGCGCACGCAGCGCCCCCGCCTCGGGGTTCTCCCCCGCCAGCCACCGGTACACCGACCACGGCCACGGGTACCCCTCGGCGGGACGGCCGGCCCCGAGCACCTCGGGAACTGCGGTGGGCAACCGGGCCGTCAGGCGAGGCAGCCACTCCCGCTCCAGCTCCACGTCGCCGGCCCCGCCCGCCACCAACGGCAGCCGGACGACCATGCGGTCGCCCAGCCGGTACATGGCGTTCACCGTCCCGCCGGACGGAAACCGCTCGACCGTCAGCCCCGCCCATTGCGGGAACTGCCCGGCGACCAGCCGGCGTACGAGGTCGTCGTCGATGGGGTGCATACCGGGATGCATCTGCATCTGCCCTGTGCTCATGGGGCGCCAGTCGACCGCCGGGGCGGAGGGGCGTCAATCGCTTTTCTCACTGCAGTGCATAACGGCACGTGAGGCCCGGCGAGTGAGGCCTCGTGAGCCCGCTCGGCAGGTGCACGGTACGCCCGTACCGGCTCGTACCGCCCCCTCCAGTACGTCCGTACCACCCCTCACACCACCGCCAGCACGATCTTCCCGGTCAGATGCCCCCGCTCGCTCTCCCGCTGGGCCTCCGCCGCCTCCGACAGCGGGTAGAGGCGGTGGATCGGGAGTTGCAGGATGCCCGACTCGAAGAGGCCGAGGGCCGCCGTGAGGGCGGGCACCGTGCGGGACGCGCCCGGTTCGGCGCCGGAGGAGAAGTGGACGCCGTGGCGCAGGGCGCCCTCGCTGTCGGCGATCGTCACGACGCGGTCGGGGCCGCCCGTCAGCTCGACCGAGACGGCGACGGCGTCGCCCTTGCCCGACGCGTCCAGGGCCGCGTCCACCCCGTCGGGGGCCAGCGCGCGGACCCGGTCGGCGAGACCCTCGCCGTAGGTGACCGGGTGGGCGCCGAGCCCGCGCAGGTACTCGTGGTTGGCCTCGCTCGCGGTGCCGATGACGTGGACGTCGCGGGACCGCGCGAACTGTACGGCCATCGTTCCCACTCCCCCGGCCGCGCCGTGGATCAGCAGGGTCTCGCCCTCGCGGAGCTGCAGCGGTTCCAGTGCCCGCCAGGCGGTCTCGGCCGCGACCGGCAGTCCGGCGGCCTCCTCCCAGGGCATCGAGACGGGCTTGGCGGCCAGCCGGCTCGCATCCGCCAGGGCGCGCTCGGCGTACGCGCCCGTGACCGTGGGGCCGAGCACGGCGTCCCCGGCCCGGACCCCGGTGACGCCGTCGCCCACCGCTTCCACCACACCGGAGGCCTCCCGGCCGGGGACGCAGGGGAACTCGACCGGGAAGAACCCGGCCATGTCACCGCTGCGGATCTTGTGGTCGATCGGGTTGACCCCGGCGGAGCGTACGGCGATCCGCACCTGACCCGGCCCCGGGACGGGCAGGTCGAGTTCGACGGGCTGCAGCACGTCGGCGGATCCGTAGGTGCCGAAAGCAATGGCCTTGATCTTGGTCATGGGTTCACGATGCCTTGAAGAGGGTGATTCCGCGCCTCGAGCCCGCGCCTGGGCGCCCTACTGTACACCTGTACAGTAAGGGCCGTTGCCGGTACTCCGCCGAGGAGTTGAACCCTCAGCCCTGCGGCTGCGCGACGGCGCACTCGGCGGCGCGGCTGACCTCCTCCCAGCCCTGCCAGGTCGCGATCCGGTCGCGGCAGATCGCGAGCGCCCCGTCGAACACGGCGCTGCCGAGGATCAGCCGGAGCGGCGGCTCCTCGCTGTTCACCAGCTTCAGCAACGCCTCGGCGGCGAGCCGCGGTTCACTGTCGACCGAGCCCTCGGCGTGCAGCTTCGCCAGCTCGGCGCGCATCGGCTCGTAGGCCTCCATGGGGGCTGCGGTGGTCATGTTGCTCCACAAGTCGGTCCAGTAGCCGCCGGGTTCGACGATGGTGGTCCTGATGCCGAAGCGCGCGGCCTCCATGGCCAGCGCCTCGCTCATCCCCTCCAGCGCCCACTTGCCGGCGTTGTACATCCCCGAGGACGCGTGGGCCGCGATGCCGCCGATGCTGGAAATCTGGACGAGGTGACCGGAGCCCTGGGCTCTCAGGTGCGGCAGGACGGCCTGGCTCACCCACAGCGGGCCGAAGAAGTTGACGTCCATGTGGGCCCGCGCCTCGGCCTCCGTGAACTCCTCGACGGCGCCTGCAGCAACGGTTCCCGCGTTGTTGACGACGACGTCGAGTCGGCCGAACGCGGCAACGGCCTGCTCGACTGCCGCGAAGACGGCGGCCCGGTCGGTGACATCGACGCGCACCGTGACGAGTCGGCCGGGGTGCGCGGCGGCCAGGTCGTCGAGAAGCTCGATGCTGCGGGCGGCGCCGACGACGCGGTCACCCGCGTCGAGGGCGGCCTGAGTGAAGGCACGGCCGAGGCCGCGGGTGGCGCCGGTGATGAACCAGACGCGGGAGGAGGGTTCGGGGACGGACATGAAAAGCGGTCTCCCTTCGGACGGTGCACGACTCTCGCGAACGAGACGGTTCGTCTCGTATCACTGTCATGAGTGTGCACCGCCCCATCCCGAAGATCAAGGGAATAAAAGGAATAGGGGAATTGCGATGCCGCCCGGCCGGAACCCCGGCCGGGCGGCACGCACACACCGGCAACTGCCTCAGCCGCGCAGCGCCTTCATCACCGCATCGGCCATCACCCGTTCACCCGTGGCGTTGGGGTGCAGCGACAGGGCCGGCTTGGTGGGCAGGATGCCCTCGATCCAGCGGTCCGAGGAACAGGCGTCGTGTCCCTTGGTCGCGCTGAGCGTGTCGACGTACGTGGCTCCGTTGGCGGTGGCGGTCGTGGAGACCATGTCGTTCAGCTTGCCGATGACAGAGCGCAGGTAGGTGAGGTCGCCGGTCGTGGCCGGCATCTTGAACAGGCACGTCCTCGCGTCGTCGGGGAGCACCGCCGGGTAGCCGGGGACCAGCACCTTCGCCCGCGGCGCCTTCGCGTGGATCCGCTGCAGCGCGGCGGCGAGTTGGGGGGCGGCGGCGTCGAGGCGCTTGTCGAGCGTGTCCCCGTAGTGGTCGCGGCACGGGGCGCCGAACGGGTTGGTCACGGAGAGGGTGGCGCAGACGGCGACGACGTCGACGAAGCCGAGGTCCGTGGTGCCGAGGTTGTTGCCGCCGATGGTGAGGGTGACCAGACCCGTGTCCCGTGTGACGGCGTCGAGTTGGGGACCGTTGACGGGGATCCCGGCGTCGGTCTGGGTGGAGGTGAGCGCGCCCACCTTCGCGGCGGCGCAGGTCACATCCTTGTACGAGGACACGGACGCGGCCGACGAGGCGTCCCGCGCGAGTGTCTCCGCCACGATGTGGCCGTAGTTGCGGGACGAGCGCATGCACAGGCCCGCCGACTGTGCGGGGACTCCGGCCCCGGCGGCGTAGGAGTCGCCGAGGGCCACGTACGTACCTGCCGGGACACCGTCGGCGTCCGCGGCGTGCGCGGGGGCGGCCACGGTGACCAGGGAAGCGGCGAGGAGAGCACAGGCGGCGGTCGTCGGGACGGCTCTGGACACGGTTCCTCCCGTAAAGGGGCAGCCCGTAAACGGGCAGAGGGGGTGAGGGAACGATTTCGAAACCGGCCGGTAACGTTGCCGGTATCGTCGCCGCCCGCCACCGCGCAGGCCATGTGCCGGCACACAACAGACCCGGAGGCGCATTGTCCCCGGGCACAACACCCGAACTGGTCGGTAACCTGCCGGACATGAGCCGCGCCCCGTCACCACCCGCCGAAGTCGCCCCCGTGGCGGCCCTGCTGCTGCAGCGCACGCAGGAACTGGGCGACCGCATGGCCAAGCGGATACGGGCCGAAGTGGCCTACTACACCAGCGAGGAGCGCGTCTCCTCCGCGCTGCTGGGCGACTCGTGCCGGCGCAACGCCGAGCTGGTCTTCGGGCACCTCGCCGAGGGCTGCGTGCCCGGCATGGCCCAGGCGCAGGACACGGGCCGCGAAGCGGCCCACATGGGCACCCCGCTGGCCGAGTTGCTGCACGCCTACCGCGTCGGATCCGAGTTCCTGTGGACGGAGCTGGCCGCCGCGGCGGGCGCCGCCGACGGGGTCAGCGCGGACACGATCGTGGCCCTGGCCGGCTGGTGGGTGAACCAGGGGCTGGCGGCGGCGGCCGGCGACGCCTATCGCGAGGCGGCCGCCGAACTCGCGCTCCAGCACGAGCGCGAGCGCTCCGCGCTCGTCGAGGCCCTCTTCACCGGGATGCTCACCGACCACACCACCCTGTGGGAGGCCGCCGACACGCTCGGCCTGCCGACCGAGGGGCCGTACGTCGTGGTGGCGGCCGAGGTGCCCGCGCCGGGCCGGGAGGCGCTGCCCGGCATCGAGTCCCGGCTGCAGGCCGAACAGGCCCGCTCGGCCTGGCGGTTGCTGCCCGACCTCCAGGCCGGCGTGGTCGCGGCCCGCGGCCCGGCCGCCGAGGAGACGGTCCTGCGCCTGCTGGAGAAGTCCACCGGCTGCCGCATCGGCGTCAGCCCTGCGTACCGCACGCTCCAGGGCACTCCGCGGGCCCTGCGCCACGCGCGCCTCGCCCTGGCCGGGCTGCGCGGCCGCCCGGCGGGCGTCGCACGCTTCGACGACAGCCCGGTGGCGCTGCTGGTGGCGGCCTCCCCGGACGAGGCCGTCCGCATCGCACGGACGGCACTCGCCCGGGTCCTGGAGCTGCCGTCCGACGAACGGGCCCGGCTGCTGGACACGTTGGAGCAGTGGTACGCGGCCGGCGGCTCCGCGGCCGGGGCGGCGCAGCTGCTGTACTGCCACCGCAACACGGTGCGGTATCGCCTGCGGCGGCTGGAGGAGCTGACGGGCCGCTCCCTCCAGGACCCGCGCGCGGTCGCGGACTTGGCGGTGGCGCTGCGGGCGCTGCGGCTGCTGCCGGGGACCGAGGTCAGGCCTTGATTCAGGCCTTGACCAGGACGTAGGTCCCGGTGCCGTCGGGCATGCCCATGCTGTACTGGCGCAGCGGCTGGCCGTCGGCCACGCGCTCCTGGCCGATCATGTAGCCGGTGAACTTGTTCTGGACACCGATCCTGTCCGAGCCGGGCAGGTCCCGGTAGACGTAGAAGCGCTGGAGGTCATCCGTCCTGCAGTCGGCCTGCTGCAGCGGGGCGCCTTCGGCGGCTGCGGTGCTCTCGGCAACGGCCAGGCACTTGTTGCTGGAGCGGTTGATGAAGATGTGCTCGGCGATGCCGCCGCTCTCCGGGCCATGGCACACCTGCCACTGGTTGTCGTAGCCGAACCAGCCGGGGTCCGCGCGCAGTTGGACGCCGTCACCGCCCAGGAAGCCGGGCGACGACCAGAACAGGGAGCGTTCCGGTGTGGCGATCTTGTAGTAGCCGTCGTCGCAGGTGAAGCCCGGGGGCACGGCCGGGCCGGGGGGCCAGCCGATCGGGTCCTTCGCCGTCTTGACCCTATTGGCCGTCTTCGCCGGCGCGGACGCCTTCTTCGCCACCGGCGCATGCGCGGCTGCCCGGGCAGCCGAGGTACCGCAGCCGAGCAGGTCCTGCGCCTTCCTCATGATGCTGTTACCGGGGACGGCGTCCTGGCACCGGACCGCGCCTTCCTCAAGCGTGGTGAAGGTCGTGAAGCTGCCGCTCCCGGGCCCTTCGACCCAGCGGGTGCCGACGGTGCCGCTGCCCAGGTCGACGCGGTTGCAGTTGAGACTGCCGTACTGGCCGGTGACCTTGCGGGTTCCCTCGTAGAGGGCGTAGTAGCCGGGCCTGCGGAAGTCCCAGGTGATGGACTTGGACTCGCTGCTGGTGTGGCTGGAGGACATCTGCACGTTCAGGCCCAGACTCCCGCCCACCTGACCGAGCACTCCGACCTGGAAGTTGCCCTGGATGTTGGCGGAGAGGCCGACCTGGACCGTGACCACGTCCTGCGTGCTGGTCTCGACCGTCTGGGTGGTCGCCGACCCCTCGGTGACGTACCAGCCCTTGAAGTGGGTGATCGTCGGCACTACTTGTGCGCTCTTGATGAACGGGTACCGCTTGCCGAGGTCGGCGGAGGTGCACACGTCGCCGAGCTTCGGGTTGTCGGCCGCTGCGACAGGCTTCGGATGACCGGCCGCAACGGCCGGACCGGCCACGGCAGTCACGGCGGCGAGCGTGGATGTGGCGGCCACTGCGAGGGTGACAAACCCTCTGGTCCAGCGGCCGGGCGATCTTAAGTGTCTCATCATGCCCTTTCCCTGGCCGGTCCCGGATGCGTCGCAGGCCGGAACCCTGCCGATGATGCGGTGGGTGATGGTGCCCAATCGCGGCGAACATAGCGTCGCCAGTGACGACGGGACGATCCCGGAATCAGCCAGGCCCGCCGAACCTGTGGCCCATGCACGGGCATTCGGCATTTCTGCCCGGCTCGGTTTCATCGGAATTTCATGGGCGGAGCCATAATGGTCCACCCCAGCGGACTTCTTGACGGTGCACCCGCTGCCTCAACCCCTCGTGGCCACCGAGTTCGGGCCGGCATCTGATCGTTCACCCGCAATCCGTTTCGCCTCTCTGCCGGGCGCGATTCCGACCGGCCCGGCCGGTTTCCGCCAGGACGGTTGCGACATTCAGCCAAAGTGCGCAGTCCAAATCTGAGTGTCTTCCACGGGTTCTGACATCCCAGCGGATTGAACACCTGCACCAGCAGCCCTATGAAGCATCAGGACGGACAATCACCGAGGCGAAGGAGAGGGAACGAACATGCCCTTACCAGGTTTACGTCGTGACCACGGAGGACGGCACCGAAAGCCGAACAGGCTGCGCCGCGCCCTGTCAGGAGCGACGGTGGCCGCGACGGCAGCCGCTGTCGCATTCAGTGGCGGCACAGCGACGGCGGCCTCCGCGCCCGTGCATCCTGCCGATCGCGGGAGCGCCGTCACGAAGGGCCCGGCGGAACATACCGTCACGTCCGAGATGACCACGGTGCGGGTGACGGAGCTGGTCACCAGAACCCCGGACCACGCGGGCAACGTCACCGTACGGCTGGCCAATGGGAAGACCATTCCCATCCCGGCGGCCGACAAGGACCTCGTGATGCGCCGCGCCGCCCAGCAGACCAAGGCCCACCTCAAGGACACCGACGACGTGTGCGGCCTCGGTGAGATCAGGCTCTACAACAAGTCCAACGACCGCCCGGTCGCCATCCGGACCGGGTTCGCGCTGGACAAAGTGGAGGCCATCGACTTCACCTGGATCGTCACCATCACGGGACCGAGCTACTCCCACGAGTACAGCCCCGTAGGCCCCCATTCCCGCAGCGACAGATGGGAAGGCCGCTACGAGAGTGAGAAGGACCAGGACGATGGAACCTACAGGGCCGTGATCGACGAACGAACCAACGTCGTGCTGTCGAACGGTGAGGTCTGCAACGCCTTCGGGGGGTCGGCCACGCGGTACCTCAGCAAGCCGAAGGCTGCATGCCTGAAGTGGGCGGAGGCCAATTCCGGCGACGGGTGGATCCATAACAGCACCGAGAACGTCGACCACGTCAACAAGGACATCACCCCGAAGGGTCCGGCCGGTACCCGGGCAGCCGGGGCGCAGGCTTGCCTGCGGCAGAAGCTCGGCTCCGGCACCCCGGCTACGAAGAAGGATTCAGTCACCGGCTGGCTGGACGCAAAAGATTTTGTAAGCAAGAACTCGCCTGCAACCACACTCGCCCGGTGCCATCTGATCGCCAGGTCCCTCGGCGGGAAGGGGCAGGATGATGACGGCGGCCTGAACAACCTCGTCCCCTGCTGGCAGGTGGGAATGAACACCGGTCCTAACAACATGTGGACCTTCGAGAAGCAGGTAAAGGACACGGTTGAGGACCCCGCCAAGGTGGGTCCGGATGATGCGGTCTTCTACATGGTGACGCCCCTCTACCGGGACAAGAACAGCACGATCCCCACAGGCGTCACCATGAGCGCCGCGATTCAGCGGGCGGACGGAACGCAGAGTCTGCTGCCCATCACCGGCGTCACCAACACAGAGGCCAGTGGACTCAACCTCGGAAACTGATCCGAACTGACGCGCATCACAGGGAGCCAGGATGAGCCGTACCACCCCGCCGCGGCCGGTCGACGTCACGGCTGTCTTTCCTCAACTGGCCCCGCTGGCACGCACGGCAACCCGGTTGCATCCACACCCCGGGTCGCCGTCACCGCACGACAGCTCGGTCGGCGGGCCGCTGCTGTGGCCCGCCGACGAGCCATGGCCGTACTGCGACGGCCCGCACGTACCGGACGGGAATCCCGCCACATCACCGCAGGACGTGCGACTGCAGCGGCGCATCCGAGCGGCAGCGGCAAGCCGACCGCCCGGCCACCCTCGCGTCACACCCGAGGAGGTGGCGATCCTCGAACGGATCAACGCTGGCCGCCCATGGCTCAAGGACCCGGTCGCCATGCTGCCCGTGGCCCAGCTGTACGTACGCGACATCCCCCTGCTGCGCACGCCCGGGCGGGCCGATCTGCTCCAGGTGCTGTGGTGCCCCTTCGAGCACCCGCCGGAGCCCAAGCCCAGGACCGCGCTGTTCTGGCGGTCCGCCGCCGCAGTCACCGACATCCTCATCACACCTCCGGAGCCAGCCGTGGTTCAGTTCAACGGCTACGTGCCGGAGCCGTGCCTGCTCGACCCGGAGCAGACCACCGAATACCCCGACCCCATGGAGCTGACCAAAGAACTACGGGACCAGATGCAGGACTGGAACACATGGCAGGCAGCCGACGCCGCTCCGGACAGCTCCTACGAGCTCGCCCCGGAGGAGTTCTACGGGCGCGTGCTGTCCATCGCTCCCGGCTGGAAGGCCGACGGCTGGACACGCTGGGGCCTCACCGACCCCGTCCCCCGCATCTGCCCAGCCTGCGACACCGAGATGAACCCGCTGCTGACCATCGCCTCGACCGAATGGGATGCCAGCACCCGCAGTTGGATCGCGTACGACGAGCAAGCCCAAGCCACACCCTCCACCGCCAATCCTCACTCCGTGAACCCGGCCATGGTCGAGATCGCCGGAGGCTACGATCTGCAGCTCTAC
Organism: Streptomyces sp. NPDC002536; assembly: GCF_053594995.1. Taxonomy (NCBI): domain Bacteria; kingdom Bacillati; phylum Actinomycetota; class Actinomycetes; order Kitasatosporales; family Streptomycetaceae; genus Streptomyces; species Streptomyces sp. NPDC002536. The sequence continues at coordinate 28,416 of NZ_JBSFWU010000051.1, read as the reverse complement.
ACCTGCCCGGCATCGCCGGACCATCCGCATACCGACCTGATCCAGTGACACTTTCTCCACGCTAATCACCGCTGGTTCGACCTCATCGACGACGCGCTCCGGAGTACCTGGTTCGGAGAGGTCCGCCTGCACGGCCGCCGTCTCGGCGCCCCGTTCCGTCAGGGACTTGGCGCTGACGTCCGCCGCATCAGCCTCGACGCCCCAAGCCATCCGCGCGTCGTATGGCGTCCAGTACGTGAGGGCGACGTTCCAGCCAGCCTGGGCCAGCTGGCAGGCAATACCCGCACCGATCCCGATGGAGGGGCCGACGCCGGTCACCAACGCAACCGCCCTGGCGACATCGGACAACGGCTTCTCCCCTTCGGTCGTCACAAAATGTCATCGTTCGGCCTGTGGTGCGGGCTTGGCAACTGATACTCCTCCAGCGGATCCACGAGGCTCGACAATTACTCTTCGGTGACCAACAAGAGGGCATAGGCAGCTCACTTGACCCCGTCCGGCTGGTGCCGGGCGAGGTCACCCACTTCCTGTTGACTTGAGGCCCGCATTCCAGCGCTTCCGAAGAGAATCGCCACTGGGGAAGGGCTACATCGAGAGAGCCTCGATGGCAGCCTGCCACGGATACGCGTCGAGATTGCCCTGCCTCGGCTTGTGGGGTACGAATCCGCCTTCCCCGAGCAGGACAGTGACACCCGCGGCGCGCAGGGTCTCGACGTTGCGGGGCACTGCGGGGTGCAACCCTTGGGCGTCGTTCCAGTGCGGCAGAGCGACGATGGGGACTCCCAGACCGATGCCCTCGGTGATGAGTCCGAGGGCAAGGGTGTCGCTGATTCCGGCCGCCCACTTGTTGAGGGTGTTGGTTGTCAATGGCGCGACAAGCATCGCGTCCGGTGCGGGCAGCACGTCCTCTTGCGACGGCAACTTGTACTGGTACCGGACGGGGTGGCCGGTGAGCTCGCTCAGCCGGTCGATCTCCCCCTCGGCGTCCTCTGTCGCCCACCGGTAGGCCGACGGGGTCAGGATCAGGCAGACATCCCAGCCGACCGCCTGCGCAGCGCGGATGGCGACGTCGATCCGGCGGGCGGGCGGGGCGGCACAGGCGATCAGGTACAGGGTGCGGTTGGTCATCCCGGCAGTCCACATCGTTCGGCCAGCGCCCGCAAGCGTCCGTCGGCCGACCCTGCGCCGAGCAGTCGCAGATCCTCGACGAGCGCGCGGGTACGTGGGCGGCAGCGGACCTCTTCGGCTGCTTCCTGCTCGGCCTCGAGCAAGGTGTCCACCGCCTCTGCTCGGCGACCGGCTTGGGTGTACGCACGCGCGAGGTCGGCGAGGTGGTGAGCACGACGTTCACGTGGGAGGGCCGCGCGGGCAGGGTCGGGGATGTTCCGGGCGACGGCCACCGCATCGGTACCTTCGGACAGTTGGACGTGGGAGGCGACGCGGTAGAGGCTGACATTCGTCGGGCCGAAGGCGGTCCACACCGCATTGCCGTCGCCACCCAGGAACACGGCATGCTCGTCGGCTTGGTCGAGCAGAACGGGGACGGCAGCCTTCGCCGAAGCCGCATCCCATGCGCCGGACTCGCCAACCGCGGCTTGTGCCATCGCTGCCTTGAGGTACAGCATGCCGAGCACGCTGAGCCCGTCCGAACCTCGGGTCAGCAATTCTGCCTCCAGCCGGCCTGCCGCCGCCACGGCGAACTCGGCTGCTGCACGAGCCTGCCCGTGATGGGTCATCGCATCTGCAAGGTGGCGGGCCGCTGACGCGATGACCACTGCGTCACCCGACCGCTCAGCGGCCACCACCGCCTGCTGCCCAGCCTGCCACGCCAAGTCGCTCACGCCGTACTTGATCGCGGCAGCCTCGGCCAGCTCCAGCGTCAACGACAGCACTCGATACGCAGCCAGTTGGTCATCCCCCTCGTGCCGTGCTGTCGCCCGGTTGGCGTCGACGAGCAGCTCGGGCACCAAGCGGCCGAGGCTCGCGAAGTGTCCCGCTTGAAAGGCAGTGCGGCTATAGACCAAGTTGCGATGGAGCTGCTCGAGGGGAAGTGGATCGGCCCCGCCGTCGTCGCACGTACCCGTGATGACATCATGGCGCTGCAGAACGGCCCGTAGTGCTTCGATCTCAGCGGTATCGGCGCACTCACCACCACCGGCGTCCGTGTCGGACAGCAGTCGCTCCAAGGGGATTTGGAGCACTTGCGCGGCGCGCTCCACCACTGACAAGCGTGGATCCTGCTGCCGTTGACCGCCCTCAAGGTCCTGAACCCAACGACGTGACTGCCCCATCAGCGCGCCGAAGTCAGCCTGCGTCATGTTCCTGCGCCCGCGCCAGTAGGCAATGCGCCGGCCGATGCCCCTTGTGTCCACCACGCCTCCGGTGAGTTGGGCCCACAACGCACGCACATCGCGTGCCCACTCACTGTTATAGCGCGCCTACGTTGAAGCACCCCCGCGACCGCGCATACAGCCCGGGGGCATGGCCAACGCTGTAGAGGAGCCCCAGCAGTGCATGACCCCATCCGCCGGTTCCTCTCATGGGCGAGAGCAACCTCCCAGCCGGAGACCTCCAGACACGTGCACGTCGGCTGTCGCACCGCCCGCGCGCCACAAACACCTGCACCACACCTCCTCTCGTCCCGGGCGCCGATGCGCCTACGGCATTGCGAGCGAGTCGCTCATCCGCACCTTCCACCAACGTCAACGCTGAAAGCACAGACATGACTTACCCGAACCCCACAGACCCCATTTCTCACCTCCCGGCAGCCCTCTGGCTCGTCTCCCGTGAGCGGCGCCCGAGCGATGCCCGTGAGTCGTGGACGAGGGGAGCGCCGGCCACGCTTATGGTCGGCTTGCATTTCGACGTCGTCCACCTCCCCTCAGGGATCGTGGACAGAGGCATCGACGGCATCACCGACCTGGACGCGATCCACAACCACTTCCGGACGGCCGGTCTCACCAGCGCCGTCATCGCCTCCCGCTCACAGACCCGGTACAGCGTGCTCGTTCCGCCGGGCACCTCCCGTGACTGGGTGGAGCCCGGCATCCCGTGCATCGGGATCGAGTCCCCCATCAACTACGTCGGGGTTCCGGTACCCACGCGCAGGGAACCGCCCGGTTCCTACTGGCTGATGCCGGCCCCGGACGATGCCTGCATGCTGTGCAACCCGGTGAACATTCGCATGCTCATCGGCAAGGCCCGGGCGCGCCAGGGGCGGACGCGATGAGCAGATTCTGTTCGTGGTGCAAGGAGTCCGCGCACCGGGCCACGGTGATCGACGTCGTCGAGGGCGACCACGTGGCCAGGAAGATCTACGCCTGCGCCGAGTGCTGCGAGAAGTACCGCCTTGTGCCGCTGAACAAGAGCAGTAGGGCGACGTCAACCGAGGCTCCCGGGCCCGTCCAGGTCGGCCCCGATGCCTGGAAGCGTTAGGGCGGTCCCAGCCGACCGATTGCCGGCCCAGTACGCCCTGCCCCGCACCCACAAGGTGCGGGGCGGCCTACCTTTGTACGCAGGCGCGCGACGCGCAACACCGCCGTCCCGTGTGCTCCCGTGAGCCTGCCCGTCCGGGAGGGACCCGGCGTACTCGGCCGACGCGCGGGGAAAGTGTGAAACGTGTGTGACAGCGGGCGGCGCACCGCGCCGCGCAAAGGAGCTTGCGTGTTCGCGCAGTTGGCCCGGTGAACGCCTCGCAGAGCGGCAGCGGCGGCCTGGGGGCGCCCTTCGTCGTCTCGGTGCACGACGTCGCCCCCTGGAGCTTCGAGCAGAGCCGGCACTGGCTGCACGACCTGGACGAGCGCGGCGTGCCGGCCACGCTGCTGCTGGTGCCCGGCAGTTGGCGCGGGGCCCGGCTGCCCGACGACCCGGTGCTGGTCGAGTGGCTGCACGGGGCGCGCGGGCGGGGGCACGAGCTGGCCCTGCACGGCTACGTCCACCAGGGCGTGCCCGGCGGGCCGTTGGCGCGCCGCTGGGTGAACGCCGTGGTCTCGCGCGGCTGTGCGGAGTTCTGTGCGCTGGACGAGGAGGCGGCGCGCCGCCGGCTGGAGAGCGGGCTGACCGCGCTGGCCTCGGTGGGGATCGTCCCCGAGGGCTTCACCCCGCCGGGCTGGCTGGCCTCCCCCGGCGCGATGGCGGCCCTGCGCCGGCTCGGACTGGAGTACACCACCAGCCACTTGGGGGTGCACGACCTGCGGACGGGGGCCCGGCACGGGATGGTCGCCCTGTCCAACCGGCCCGGCGGGCTCGGCGAGCGGGCCGGGGCCCGGCTGATGCGGGCGGCGGCCCGCCGCTGGGCGGGGCACGGCAGACCCTTCCGGATCGCCCTGCACCCCGCCGACCTGGCCCGGCCCGGGCTGCGCGCCTGTGCACTGGAGGCCATCGACACGGCCCTGGTGGCGGGCGCGCGGCCGTGCACGTACGCCGGTCTGGTGCGCACCCTGCGAGGGTGAGGCGGGACGGATGCGGATCGTGCAGATCGCCAACTTCTACGGCGCCTCCTCGGGCGGCCTGCGCACCACGCTGGACGCGCTCGGCCGGGGGTATGCGGCCGCCGGGCACGAGCGGGTGCTGGTGGTGCCGGGACGGCGGTACGCGGCCGTGCGCAACCGGGCCGACGGGCTGCGGGTGACGCTGCCGGGCCTGCCGGTCGGCGGCGGCTACCGGATGATGTGCTCGCCCCGCACGCTGCGTCGCCTGCTGCTGCGGCTGGCGCCGGATTCGCTGGAGGTCTCGGACAAGCTCACGCTGGTGCACACCGCCGCGTGGGCCCGGGCGCGCGGGGTGCGGGCGGTGCTGTTCTCGCACGAACGGGCCGATGCGATCCTGGCGCCCCGGCTGCCGGGGTGGGTGCCGCTGGCGCCGCTCGCCGACGGGTGGAACCGGCGGCTGGCCGCGGGGTTCGACGCGGTCGTCGCGGCATCGGCCTTCTCCTGCGCGGAGTTCGCGCGGGTGGCGGCACCCGCTGTGCACCGCATACCGCTGGGGGTGGATCTGCGGGTGTTCGCCCCGGGCCGCACGGGCGGCCCTCCGGGCGGGGGCACGCGGCTGGTGTTCGCGGGGCGGCTGTCGGCGGAGAAGTCCCCCGTGCTGCCGCTGGAGACGCTACGGGTGCTGCGGCGGCGCGGCGTGGACGCACGGCTGGACGTGCTGGGCGACGGCCCGGAGCGGGCCCGGCTGCAGCGGCGGGCGGCGGGCCTGCCGGTCCGCTTCCACGGTCATGTGGCGGACCGCCGGGCGGTGGCGGGGCTGTTGGCGCGCGCGGACGTCGCCCTGGTGCCGTGCCCGGTGGAGGCGTTCGGGCTGGCCGCGCTGGAGGCCCTCGCGTGCGGCACGCCGGTGGTGGTGGCCGATGCGGGGGCGGCGCGCGAACTGCTGGCGCCGGGGGCGGGGTTGGCGGTGGGGGCGTCGCCGGGGGCCGTGGCGGAGGGGGTGAGCACGGTACTGGGCTGGCCGGAACGGGATCGCCGGGCCGCTGCGCGGGCGCGGGCGGAGGAGTTCCCTTGGGCGCGAACCGTGGCCGGAATGCTGGCCGTTCACGCCGGGGGCGCCCCGTAGGGGGGCTCCCCCACGACGCGCCGGCACCGGGCGCCCTGTCAGGGGCGCGGGGAACTGCGCGATCAGCCACGATGCGCCCGCAGTCGACGTCCTCGGGGCTGCGCCCCGAACCTCCGGCGTGGTACGTCGACTGCGGGCCGGTGGGGGCTGGTCGCGCAGTTCCCCGCGCCCCATACAGGGCGCCCGATCGCGCCCACGCGGCGGAGCCGCAAAATGTCACAGCCCCGCGCCCCTTACGGGGCGCATACGCATCCGCGGAACGGAATGACGGCCGCCCCCGTCTCAGCCGGTGTGGCCCGGATGGGGGAGGGCATGCGACGTGGACACGGACGGGCGGGCTCCGTTGCTGGCCGGGCGGTACCGGCTCGTCGCCCGGCTGGGCAGCGGCGGCATGGGCGTGGTCTGGCGCGCCTTCGACGAGGTGCTCGACCGCGAGGTGGCGGTCAAGGAGGTGCGGGCGCCGGACGTGTTGCGCGAGGATGACGTCCGCATCCTCTACGCGCGACTCAAGCAGGAGGCCCGCGCCGCCGCCCGCATCGCCCACCCCAATGTGATCACCGTGCACGACGTGGTCGAACAGCAGGGCCGGCCCTGGATCGTCATGGAGCTCGTGCGCGGACAGTCGCTCGCCGACGTCCTGGAGCACGAAGGAGTGCTCGACCCCAAGGAGGCCGCACGCGTGGGCGCGGCCGTCCTCCGCGCGCTGCAGGCCGCGCACGCGGCCGGAGTGCTGCACCGCGACGTCAAACCGGCGAACGTCCTGCTGGAGGACACCGGCCGGGTGGTGCTGACCGACTTCGGCATCGCCCTGGTCGAGGGCGCGGGCACGCTCACCCGCACCGGGGACCTGATCGGCTCGCCCGACTACCTGTCCCCGGAACGGGCGTTGGGGCAGCGTCCCGGCATCCCCTCGGACCTGTGGTCGCTGGGCACGACGCTGTACGCGGCCGTCGAGGGCGTCTCGCCGTTCCGCCGCACCTCGCCGCTGCTCACCCTGCACGCCGTGGTCCAGGACGAACTGCCCCCGCCGCGGCGCGCCGGTGCGCTCACCCCGGTGCTGGAGGGGCTGCTGCTCAAGGACCCGCAGGCGCGGGCGGGTTCGGCCGAGGTGTTGCGACTGCTGGACGCGGTGGCGGCCGGTACGGTCACGCGGGTGCCGGCGGCGCCGCCGGGATACGTGCCGACGATGCCGGCAGGTGCGGCACCTGTGTTGGTGCCGATGCCGGTGGCCTCGGCTCCGTCGCTCCCGTCCGTCACCACGGCCCCGCCCCCTGCCCCGCCGCCCGTGGCCGTCCCTCCCCCGGAGCCGGAACGGCCGCGGCGCGCCTGGCTGTTCGCCGCCGTGCTGGCCCTGCTGCTCGTCGGCGGCGGAACGGCCGCCGCGGTGATCGCCTCGAACGGCTCCGGGGGCACACCGGGGGGCACGGGGTCCACGACCGATGCCCCCGCCACGAGCCCTCCGGCCACCGGACCGGCCTCGTCCTCACCGTCCACCGTCCCTGCTCCGCCCCTGGGTCCGGGCCCCTCGGACTACCCGACGTCCTACCCGACGTCGACGTGCGGCGGGGGCTGGGTGACCAACTGCGGCTGAACACCGGGGGGTACATCGTGCGAAGGGTTTCTGTCCGGCTCCGTCTCGTATCGCTGCTGGCGGTACCCGTGCTGATCGGCGGCGCGGGGCTCGCGGCCTGTTCGTCGTCCGGGGGGAAGAAGGCTGCGGACGTGCAGCTGGAACCGGTGGGGGTGGCGGGCGACAAACCGTTCCTCGACGCCCCGGGCAGCGACGTCACGAACGTCGACCCCGCCTACCGCAGCGGAGGCACGACCGCGGGGGACGCCCGCGGTGCCTTCGGCGGCACCCGCAACGCGACCCAGTGCGACAAGGCCCAGCTCGTCAAGAACCTCACCGCCGACCCCGTCAAGGCGAAGGCCTGGGCCAAGGTGCACGACCTCGACTACCGCCGGATACCGGAGTACATCAACGGCCTCACTTCGGTGGTGCTGATCCGCGACACGCTGGTGAAGAACCACAACTACGACGGCGGCGGCGTGACGACCGCGTACCTGTCGGTGCTGCAGGCGGGCATGGCGGTGCTCGTCGACGGGTACGGGCAGCCGTCGGTGAAGTGCAACTGCGGCAACCCGCTGCTGAATCCCGACGACATCGACCGCAAGGCCTCGACGTACAAGGGGAGTCACTGGGAGGGGTTCAGCAGCATCGAGGTCACGGTCGTGGTGGCGCGCCCGCAGAGCGAGGGGCCGATGACGAAGATCCCGCTGGTCGACGCCCGGCAGAGCGGGAAGGGGTTCGACCGGGAGGTCGGCAGCGGTGACGGCAAGGGGGACTCGGCCGTGGTGCCGGTCCCCAAGCCGAGCCCGCCCCCGGGGGATTCGCGGAGTCCCGGGTCCGCGCCGCCGGAGTCGGGGTCGCCGGGGTCCGCGTCCCCGGAGACGTCCTCGCCCCCGGCACCGGGCACGCCCTCGACGCCGTCCCCGTCGAAGGGGTCGCACGCGCCCGGGACCACGGCCCCGGCCACGCCCTCGGCTGGCGCGCCCGGCACTTCGCGCACGCCCGCGAAGCCCACGGAACCGGCGGAGCCGACCGCGCCGACCCGGGCGCCCAGGTCCGCCGCCCCGGTGGAGCCGACGGCAACGCACGCCACCGAGCCCGGCGTTACGACCCCCGACCTCCCGTCCGAACACCCCAGGGGCACGACGGCGCACCCCACCGCGTTGTCCTCCCTCACCCCGGGCTCGGCGCCCAGCCGGCCCGCGCCGCCGCGAAATGAGCCTCCGTCACCTCGTATGTCGCCGACGCATGCAGTCCCCGAGCCGCCTTCTCCGTATCCGGGTGCGGATTCCGGTACAGCCGCTCCGACAGATCCCGCAGCTCCAGCATCACCGGAACGGACTCCCGCAGCACCGCCGGACGGCCACCGTACGCACGCTCCAGCACCCACAGCAGCCGCGCATACACCGAGTTGAACCGCTCGGCGGCCTCCCGCACGGCGCTGCCCTCGGGGTAGTGCCGCACCTTCGCCTCGGGGTCGACGGGGTACGCGTCGGCCCAGCTGACCTCCATCGCGGGCCCGCTGGGCCCCGAGGCGGGGGTGTCCTGCGGCCCGTACGTGCGCTGCTGCAGGATCTCGTTGAAGCGGAAGTAGTGTGCGGGCTCGCGGACTTCGCCGAAGAACCGGTCGTCCGTGTTGAAGATCGTCCGGCTGACGCCCTCGCCCTGGTCGGTGATGACCTCGACGGCCTTGAGGGCCGAAGCCAGATCCGTGACGGGGAAGACCTCCCCGCCCGAGTTGTAGAAGTCCTGCGGGCCGACCTGGCGGGCCGGGTCGCCGGTGAAGAGTGCGCACTCCCCCGACGCGCGGGCCAGGCGCACCAGGCCCTCGCGGATGGTCGCGTAGAACTGCCCGACCGAGGTCCAGCCCTCGTCGCCGGCCACCGACGGGTGGCCGGGCGGCTCGGCCACGTATGCGGGGTGCTCGATGCGCAGGAACGTCTCCAGCGCCGTGACGCCGAAGTGGCGCAGGGCGACGGGGAACCGGTCCCGGCTGTAGGGCAGCCGGGCGGGATAGCCGGTCACGAAGCGGGAGTTCGCCACCAGCGGGCGGCCGCCCACCGCGTTGAGCAGGTTGGCGACCAGGGTCATGTGGAGCATCTCCTCCAGCACCACGGCCCGGACGGCGTAGAAGGCGGGCCGGTTGGTGCCGGGCCTGAGGGTGTACATCGCGGTGAGGTACGGCGGGATCGTCAGGTGTTCGAGGGTCAGCGCGGCCTGCAGGAAGAGGTGCAGGTCCGCCGGGTCGCGCGGGACGCGGAACGGCGGCTCGTCGACGACGGCCAGCTCGCCCGCGATGTCGGTGGGCGCCGTGGGCGGTGCGGGTGCGGTCATGTGCGTCCCTCTCCGGTGCGGGCCTGGGCCACGGGGACCGGGCGGATCACCCTCGGCCGGTGCAGTTCCATCAGGTCGCGGTGGATCTGCTCGCAGCTGCGCAGCGCGAGGGCGGCCATGGTCAGCGACGGGTTGGAGGTGCCGACGGAGGGCATGCTGCCGCAGCCGACCGCGTACAGGTTGGAGTGGTCCCAGCAGCGCTGCCAGGAGTCGACGACGGAGGTCTCGCGCGAGTCGCCCATGACGTGCGTGCCGGCGCCGTGGCCCGCGCCGTGGAAGACGAAGTCGCGGCCGTCGTGGCGGAAGTGGCCGGGGGCGAAGGGACCCGGGGCGTAGGAGGTGCGGTCCTCGGCCCCGAGGATGCCGAAGATCCGGTCGGAGACGGCCTTGGCGGCGGCGATGCCCCGCTTGACGTGGTCGGAGAGGTCGTAGGTGATGACGGGCCGCGGGTTGCCGAGACGGTCGCGGAGTCCGGGGTCGACGGTCACCCGGTTGCGGCTCTCGGCGTCCTGCTCCACGGCGAACTGCAGGGAGATCTGGCGCCCGATCTGCCGGCCCAGCGCCTCGCGCAGTGCGGTGCCGAACCGGCCCTTTTCGCGCGGCTGTCCGGAGTCGCCGGTGATGCCGAGCATGCGGGCGACGTCGCCGGAGGGGGAGCCGGTGGGCCAGCTCCAGCCCCAGTTGCTGATCTCGATGCGGAAGGGGGCGCGGTCCCGGCGGGCGGGCCCGGTGCGGAAGCACTCCAGTCCGGACGTCGAACCGGGGCCGCGGAACGGGCCGACGGGCTCGTCCAGCAGTCCCCAGGTGAGCAGGACGGGGTGGTCCATGAGGTTGCGGCCGACCTGTCCGCTGTGGTTGGCGAGCCGGGAGACCAGCAGGAGCTTCGCGTTCTCGACGGCGTGGGCGGCCAGCACGACGATGTCGGCCTCGGCGGTGCGGGTGGTGTGCACGGGGGACGCGGGGTCGTCGTACTGCTGGTACTCGACGCCGAACACACGCCCGTTGGCGTTGGCCAGGACCCTGCTGACCACGGCGCGCGGAACGAGGTCGACCTTGCAGGACCATGTGGCCTGGGTCTTGAGGGGGTTGTACTTGGCCTGCACCGGACAGATGGGCGTGCAGGAGGCGTTGCCGACGCAGCGCTCGCCGTAGTTGGGCAGCCCGGCCGCTCCGGCGGGGCGGTAGCCGCGGCCCCCGTCGTAGCGGAGGTCGGGGGTGCTGTTGCGGGCGTGCGGGGTGGTGACCACGCGCAGCGTGGTGGCCGGGGCGTCGTCCGACTCCCGCACCGGGATGCCGTCGAGCCGGGCGGCCAGGACGTTGTCGAGGTGGCTGCGGGGGATCGCGTGCATGGGGTAGCAGTAGCCCTCGGGGAAGGGCAGGCCGATGGCATCGCGCTGCTCGGCGGCGTCGCCCGCGACGCCCAGGACCCGCTCGGCGGTGCGGTAGTGGCCCTCCAGGTCGGCGTAGCCGAGGGGCCAGTCGCGGCCGTAGCCGAAGGCGGTGCGCGGGGCGAAGTCCTCGGGGTGCATGCGCGGGGTGAGGCCCATCCAGTGCAGGGCGGTGCCGCCGGCGGCACGCAGGTAGTCGCTGGAGTAGGGCAGGTTGCCGTTCTGGACGAAGTAGCCGTTCGCGCGGTATCCGCCGCCGGGCAGGCCTTCGAGGTCCAGGAGGTCGGGCGAGGGGGCGGCGGTGTTGCCGCGGTAGGGCGCGTTGGGCACCTTGGCCAGGGAGCCGTAGTAGGCGTTCATGGCGTCGAGGTGGCCGGGCCAGGTGTCCAGGGTGCGGGTCCCGGCCTCCAGGACGAGGACGCGCCAGCCGTGGTCGCCCAGTTGCTTGGCGACCAGGGAGCCGGCGAGTCCGGCGCCCACCACGATCACGTCGTAGTGGAGTCCGTCGAGCTGTGGCGAGGGGCTGCTCATGCGGCGCCCTCCGCACGGTGGCCGGTGTCCTGCCGCGGCGCGGCGCCGGGCGGCGGGTCGGCCCAGGTGCCGAAGCCGGGGGGCTTGGCGCCGGGGGCGTGGCCGTGGAAGGTGCGCCAGACGAGCCCTTCGGTGTAGGCCTCGGGCGAGACCGTGAAGGCGACGTTGGCCTTCTCGCGCCCGAGTGCGGCGTGCACGGAGCGGGCGAGCTGGGGCCAGACGCCCAGGTACCACAGGTGGGTGATGGCGCGGGCGATGTCGCGCGAGGTCTCGTCGGCGATGCCGTCCGGGTCGCCGCCCGCGGCGGCCAGGTCGTCGATGAACCGCCCGACGGCCTCCCGTCCCACCTGTTCGACGGTGGTGTCGTGGTAGAGCCGCACCATGCCCGTCGCCCTCAGGTCGAACTCGTCGAAGCCGGTGAGGCGGACGGAGATCGCGACGAACCCCCGGCATTCCGGGGGCACTTCAACGGGCTCGGGCGAAGGTGCTGTGTGCCGGGAATCCATCCGTGACCACCCATCTGTGTGACTTCCGCTGTTCTATCGGAGAGTCCACGACGGGAGAAGGAGGCATAAACTCCCTTCACCTGTAAGGGTGTTGTCCGGGAGGTTTGAACCCGGTTCTTCGGTGGAAAGAGGCGTTCCCCGGTATGGGGGAGGGTCCTGCGGCCTCAGTGCTGGACGAGGTCGCCGGGGTCGGTGTTGGCGCCGCAGACCACGACGGCCACGGTCTCCCCGGCCTCGGGGGTGTATCCCCAGGAGCCGTCCGTACAGGTCAGCGCGGCGAGGGCGGCTGCCGCGGCGTGCTCGACGGCGAGCCTGCGGTCGTCCCACAACTGCTGCCGGGCGCGCACGATCGCGGCGTCGGGCACGAGGGCGGAGCGCACGTCCCCGTGCCGGGCGGCGGCGAGCGCGAGCGGGGTGGCGCGCCGGGCGCCGAGCGCGTCGGCGGCCACCGAGTCCACCTCGACGTCCACGATGCGCCCCGCCTGCAGGGCGGCGTGCAGGGCACGGCAGTTCTCGGGCTCGACGGCCACCGTGCGCAGCCCGTGGTGCCGGGCCGCGGTGGCGACCCCGGCGAAGAGCCCTCCCCCGCCGACGGCGACCACCAGGGTGTCCAGCCCCGGCACCCGGGCGCGGATCTCCTCGACGAGTGTGCCCGCCCCGGCGGCGATCAGCGGGTGGTCGTAGGCGTGGCTGACCAGCGCCCCGGTCGAGGCGGCGAACTTCTCGCAGGCCTCCGCGGCTTCGGCGTACTCGCTGCCGACCAGCCGGACGTCGGCCCCGTAGTGGCGCAGCCGGGCCACCTTGACGTGGGGTGCGTTCTCGGGGAGGAAGACGGTGGCCGTGACGCCGTGGTGCTGCGCGGCCCAGGCGCAGGCGAGCCCGGCGTTGCCGCCCGAGGCGATGGTGACACCCGCGCCGGGCAGGGTGCCGACCTCCCGGTGGGCTGCGAGGAAGTTGTGCGCGCCGCGGGCCTTGAAGGAGCCGGTGTGCTGCATCTGCTCCAACGCGAGCCAGAGACCCGGGGTGTCGGTGCCCGCGACGGTGACCGGCCGGACGTGGCCGGCCACGCGGGCGGCGGCCCGCTCGATGTCGTCGTGGCCGAGTCGGTCGCCGAGCCGGTCGTTCCTATGTTCCATACGCTGTACGTTACACTGTCACACATGCCGAGGCACTCTGCGTCCCTGGACCGCGCGACCCCCGACCTCATCGCCCGCACCGCACTGGCGCTCATCGACGAGGAGGGCCCCGCGGCCCTGAGCTTCCGCCGCCTCGCGGAGCGGCTGGGCGTCTCCCACGCGACCATCCACCGCCGCTGCCGGGACCTGAACGGCCTGCTCGACCTCTGCACCGACCACCTGGCCACCCGGCTCCCCGACATCGCACCGGGCACCGACTGGGCCGAGGCCACCGAGACCCGCTTCCGCCGCCTGTACGAACTGCTCACGGCCCACCCCGGCCTGCTCGCCCTCCGCGGCGCCCGCCCCTGGCTGGGCCCCCAGCTCCTGGCCCGCCTGACGGAACCGGCCCTGGCGGACAGCCTCGCGGCGGGCATGACGCCGGAGCAGGCGATCCGCACGTACCGGCGGATGTACCTGCTGACGCTCGGCAGCGCGGCCTTCGTCGACCACCGCAGCCCGCGCGAGACGGTCGCGGCCACGCGCGGGGCGCTGGCCGCGCTGGACCCGGAGGACTTCCCGGTCCTGACGGGCCACCTCGGGGCCATCGCCCCGGTGATGGCGGACCACGAGGTGTACTACGGCGCCCTGCGCCAGCTGATCGCGGCGGCGCGGGGGTGACCGTGCGGGCAAGCCCTCAAGCCCCCGGGCTGAAATGCGGCCGCAGCCGCATCACTTCAGCCCGGTGCCGGGCACTTTCAGCAACCCTCAACCCGCCGGCATGGCGAGCAGCTCCTCCAACGCCCGGGCCGGCACGGCCCGTTCCCGGGGAGTGATCCCGTACCAGGCCGCAACCGCAGGCACCAGCCGGTGGATCTTCGCGCCCCGTCAGGGGCGCGGGGAACTGCGCGATCAGCCGCCGCCGGCCTGCAGCCGGCGCACCGCCCCTGGGGTCCGGGGCGAAGCCCCGAGAACCTCGACTGCGGGCGCGTCGTGGCTAGTCGCGCCCACGCGGCGGAGCCGCAAATCGATACAGCCCCGCGCCCCTGACGGGGCGCCGTGGTGCCGCGTGACGAAGTCCGATGGGCCAGGAAGCAACCGGCGCCCGTGAGCGGATCGTTGCCCGCGATCATGTACCCCTCGTGCGGCAGGATGCGCCGGATCCAGCATGAGCTCTCCGCGTCGAGCTCGGGCACCGAGCACCGAGCACCGGACCGTCTCCACATCCGTCGGCATACGCCCAGCGTGCACGCACCGGCCGTGTCAACCCCCGGGATCCCGGCCGCACTTCTGCCGGCCCTGGGGGCGACGGCACTCCCCCTCGGCCGTGGCCGGTCCCGCACCGGCGAGCGCAGAGACGACGCCGGGATCGACATGCGGAACTGCCGGCACGCCGACTGGCAGATGTGGCACTTCCGCGAGGTCTGATCCGGTGACGGATCAGCACGGCTCCGGCGCCGGGAGGGAGGGCGCCGGGGCCTCCAGCAGCACGCGAGCCGCCTCCCGCGCCTGCCGCGCAGGCAGCACGGTGCCGGAGACCGCCGCCAGCGCGATCGCCCCCTCGGCCAGCAGCGCCAGCTGCTGGCCGAGCCGCTCCGCCGCCGTCCGGTCCACACCGGTCTCGGCCACAAGCCCGGTGAGCCACGCACGAAACGTGTCCTTGTGGGCACGCGCCGCAGCGGCCACGGCGGGCGAACCGGCCCCCAGTTCGCCGAAGGAGTTGACGAACGCGCAGCCCCGGAAGCCGGGTTCGGCGAACCACCGCTCCAGCCAGTCGTAGACCGCCAGGATGCGCTCCCGGCCGGCGGGCACGGCGGCCGCATGGCGCTCCAGCTCCCCGCGCCAGCGCGCGTCCCGGCGCGCCAAGTAGGCCTCGACCAGGGCGTCCTTGGACGGGAAGAGCCCGTAGAGACGCTTGAGCGACACCCCGGCGGCGGTCCGGACCGCGTCCATGCCGACGGCCTGGATCCCCTGCCCGTAGAACAGCTCCTCGGCCGCGCCCAGGACCCGCTCGGTCCACTCCTCCGTCACCGCTACCTCTCCCCTTGCACGAGAACGATCGTTCTCCTAGGCTACCGCACACCCGGGAGAACGATCGTTCTCCCTTGTCGGAGGGAAGAGTTGACCGTGCTGTCGTTCACCGCCGAAACCGCCGAGGCCAAGGTCCGCGCCGCCGAGGAGGCCTGGAACAGCTGCGACCCCGAGCGGGTCGCCCTCGGCTACACCGAGGACTCCGAGTGGCGCAACCGCGACGTGTTCCTCACCGGCCGCGCCGAGATCACCGAATTCCTGCGCGCCAAGTGGCAGCGCGAGCTGGACTACCGCCTGCGCAAGGAGCTCTGGGCGTACACCGGCAACCGCATCGCGGTCCGCTTCGTGTACGAGTGGCACGACACCGCGGGCCGGTGGTTCCGCAGCCACGGCAACGAGAACTGGGAGTTCGCCGACAACGGCCTGATGCGCCGCCGCTACGCGAGCATCAACGACGTCGCCATCACCGAGGCGGACCGCCTCCTGCGCTGACGGTGCACTGACGACGCAATGACGATGCACTCGTTCGCCTGAGTGCCGGGCGTGGCGGCCCGCATCCCGCCCCGGTCCGGCCGATCCTGACGGCCCGTGCAAGGCGTGGACGTCAGGAGCGGTGTGTCGTGAGACGGGTGTGGGTCGTGATGCTCACGGCGATGGTCACGTTGTCGACCCCCGGAACAACCGTCACGGCCCAGGCAGGAGGCCGGGGCGGACGGGTCGCCTCCTCACCGATCGTGGCGGCCGACCAGGCCACCCGGTCCGTGTACGTGCTGGACGCCAAGCGCGCGCAGTGGGACGCCGGGAGCAACGGCGCGGGGGTGCTCTGGTCCTGGAGCGCCGACGGGAACGACGACCTCGCGGACCTCGACCCCGACAGCTCGTGGGCGAATCCGAGCGAGGCCAAGTTCCGTGAACTGGGCGGTCGCCGCTACCTGCTGGCCACGGCCTCCGGCGGGCTGGCGGCCGTGATCGGCTACCCGGGCCGCTCGGTGTACTGGGCGGCCGACACCGGCAAGGGCAATGCCCACAGCATCGAGCTGCTGCCCGACGGCAACGTGGCGGTGGCGGCCAGCACGGGCGGATACCTGCGGCTGTACGCGGCCTCCCTGGGCTCGCGGGCCACCGAGCACGTGCAGGTGCCGCTCCCGGGGGCGCACGGGGTGCACTGGGACCCGCGCACACGGCTGTTGTGGGCGCTGGGCAGCCGGGAGCTGGTCGCGCTCCGGGTGGGCGGCTCGCCGGAGGACCCGTCCCTGACGGTCGTCCACCGCCGCGCCCTGCCCACCCGCAACGGCCACGACCTGGCCCCCGTGCTCACCCGGCCGGGCCGGCTGTGGGTGACCACGGCCTCGGCCGTCTACCAGTACTCGACGACCGAGCAGGCCTTCGTGTCGTACCCGCAGCAGTCGCGGATCAGCGGCCCGGACGTCAAGAGCATCGGCGACGAACCGAGGACCGGCCAGGTGCTGGTCGCCCGGCCCGAGCGGGGCCACGCCTGCAGCTGGTGCACCTCGACGCTGACGCTGTACCGGCCGGACGGCACCCGCACCCTGCTGCACGGCGGGATGTACAAGGCCCGCTGGTGGACCGCCGGCCGCGGCTGACCGGCCGTCACCGCGACGGCGTGCGCGCCGTCTCCCGCATCCTGGCCCGCACGGCGGCGGCGGCCTCGCCGCCGTCGGGGACCTGCTCCCACAGGGCGAGCAGGGCGGGCGCCAGGTGCGGCGCCCGGTCGCCGCTGTGCTGCCAGCAGTAGTGCGCCCGCTTGAGCGCCTCGACCGTCTCGCCGTCGGCGGCCCCGCCCCGGGCCAGCCGGTGGGAGGCGGCGGACAGCCAGAGTTCGGCGGCGCGCGGGTGGTCGCCGGCGAGCCGGGCGAGGTCGGCCCGCACCTCGACCCACAGCCCGGCCTCGGGACTGTGCGAGCCGTGCCGGCGCAGCGTCTGCTGCTCCCAGGCGGCGGCCATGGCCGCCGCCTCGTTGTGCCGGCCGGCCTGGGCGGCGGCCAGGATGCCGGGCAGCGGGTCCTCCTCGGGCGGGGCCGGTGCGGGAGCGGGAGCCGGGGCCGGTTCGGGTGCCCGGGGCGCAGGGGCCGCGACGGCCGGTGCGGCCGGGTTGGCGAGGACGGGGCCGGCGTCGCCCTCCTGCACGCTCAGCGCGCCGTCGGGCAGCGCGGCCTGGGTGAGCGCGAGTTGGTGGAGCAGCACGGGGTCGAGCACGGGCCCCGCGGCGGGGTGGCCGACGGAGAGGGCGGTGAGGAAGGCGCGGGCGTAGGGCCCGGCCTCCGTGGCCGGCTTGTCGGCGGTGGGGCCGACGACCCCGCACACGGGCACGCCCCCTCCGAGGTGCCCCGCGCGGACCGCCGCGGTGACGTGGGGCAGGGCGGCGGCGTCGGCCTCGGCGTCGATCACCAGCAGGGTGGGGCCGGGGTGTTCGCCCAGAGTGCGGGTGAGCCACTCCCAGGGCAGGCCGGTATAGCGGACGGTGGCGGGGGTGCTCTCGCGCAGCGCCAGGTGCAGCTGGGTGCTGCGGCGGGCGGGGATCATCAGGTGGCCCGTCACCCACACCAGCAGCGGGCCGGGCACGGTGACGGCGTCCTGGAGGTAGGCCAGGACGCTCTGCGGGCCTGCCATGGCGGGCAGTTGTACGACATCGGACGAGGCTGCGGCGAGGAAGCGGCGCGGGTTCGCTCCGGCGACTGCGTGCGCGGTCGGGTTCGGCAGGGTGCCCCGCCGCCGGTCCGGGGTACCGTCCAGCAACAGCACGCAGCCATGGTTCGGGTGGTCCAATGCGTTCTTCCTTCTCCGGTCACAGACCTGTGCGGGGCACGCGGGAACGGCGCTCCTCGGTGCGGATCCGGCGCTCCTCCGCGGCCTTCTTCACACCCTCGGCCCGTCGCTCGGCATAGCCGTTGGGCTCGACCACGTGAAAGCACTGGCCGCAGACGTAGCCCCCCTCGGGGCCCTCGATCACCGGGTTCAGACAGTCTTTGCAGAGCATCGCGGCAGCATTCGTCTGGGGGATGTCGGTGCTGTCCATTATTTACCGGCGGCCCCGCAGTTGTTGCACGACCAGCCGCCGTCCGACCCCTGTATCACGGGCGCGCCGCAGCGAGTACAGTTCACCGGCCCTACCTCCCCCTGCGCTCATGATGGCACCCGCCGGATCCGGCCGGAAGGGAGGGGCACTTCGCACTTCGTCACCCCATGGCGGCGCGGGACTCCACACTGTCGTCGAGGGAGCTGTGCCCGAGGTTCCGGCACAGCGGGACCTCGCCGGCGTTGTCGATGTAGCGCGCCGCGATCCAGTCGTTGCGCTCCCGCAGGAGGTACCACAGGGGGTTGCCCCCGACCTCCTGCGCGTGGGCCTTGCAGCGCAGGCCCACCTGGGCGCGGTACTTGAGGACCCCGCGCACGGAGGAGTCGGTGCTCGGGTAGGCGCGCTCGTTGAGCCCCGAGGGGGCGGTGACCGTGCCGTGCGCTCTGGCGGGGGCGGCCGTGGGGACCGCGGAGGCGGCGGGTGCGACGAGGAGCAGCGCTCCGCCGAGTGCGGCGGCGGTGGCCAGGGTGGTGGTGGACACGGTTTTCTCCCTCGGTGCGAAGTGGGTACGGCATTGCCCCAGTTCCACGGGGAATCGCAGGATAAACGCGGCGGTTACTTCTTGGCCCTGCTGGGCTGCACCCGCTTCGGCTCGCCCTTCATCTTGGGGTGTTCGGGCGGGTAGGGCAGGTCGCCCAGGCCGTGGTCGTGCTCGTCGCGGTCGGCCAGTTCCAGCGCGGCCTCCATCCCGCAGGGCCGTTCATCCATGCCGGCGTGGACGTCGCCGAGCGCGGCGAACCGGGCGGGCATGGTGGCCAGGTCGAAGTCCTCGGGCACGGCATCGGGGACCTCCTCCCAGCGCAGCGGTGCGGAGACGGGTGCGTGGGGGCGGGGCCGCAGGGAGTAGGCGCTGGCGATGGTGCGGTCGCGGGCGGTCTGGTTGTAGTCGACGAAGACCTTCGCGCCGCGCTCCTCCTTCCACCAGGCGGTGGTGATCCGCTCCGGGGCGCGCCGTTCGAGCTCGCGGGCCACGGCGATGGCGGCGCGCCGCACCTGGACGAAGGTCCACACGGGCCGGATGGGGACGAAGACGTGCAGCCCCCGTCCGCCGGAGGTCTTGGGCCAGCCGGTCAGCCCCAGTTCCCGCAGCACCTCGCGCAGTTCGAGGGCGGCCCGTACGGCGTCGGCGTAGCCGGTGCCGGGCTGGGGGTCGAGGTCGATGCGCAGTTCGTCGGGGTGCTCGGTGTCCTCGCGCCGCACCGGCCAGGGGTGGAAGGTCAGACAGCCGAGGTTGGCCGCCCAGAGCACGGCGCCGGGCTCGGTCGGACAGATCTCGTCGGCGTGCCGGCCGCTGGGGAAGGAGATCCGGCCGGTGGGGATCCACTCGGGAAGGTTCTTCGGCGCCCTCTTCTGGAAGAACGACTCGCCCTCGACGCCGTCGGGGTAGCGCTCCAGCGTGGTGGGGCGGTTCCGCAGCGCGCGCAGGATGCCGTCGCCGACGCTCAGGTAGTACTCCGCGACGTCGCGCTTGGTGAAGCCGCGCTGCGGAAAATAGACCTTGTCGGGGTTGGACAGCCGGACCGCGCGCCCGCCGACCGTGAGCTCCAGGGCCTCTGTCATGCGCTCACGCTAAGGGTCTGTCCGACGGATCTTCGTCATGCGGCACCACGGCGCGCCCCTGACGGGGCGCCGCAAGCGCACAATTCGGGCATGGATCTTCCCGTGATGCCGCCCCTGGCGCCGATGCTGGCGAAGTCCGCGGCCGCCATTCCGCCCGGCATGCAGTACGAGGCCAAGTGGGACGGTTTCCGCGCCGTCGTCTTCCGCGACGGGGACGAGATCGAGCTGGGCAGCCGCACGGGCAAGCCGCTCACCCGCTACTTCCCCGAACTGGTGGACGCCCTGCTCGCGCAACTCCCGCAGCGCTGCGTCCTGGACGGCGAGATCGTGATCGTCCGGGAGGGCCAGCTGGACTTCGACGCGCTGCTGGAGCGCATCCACCCCGCCGACTCCCGGGTCCGCATGCTGGCCGGGGCGACCCCGGCCTCCTTCGTGGCCTTCGACCTGCTCGCCCTGGGCGACGAGTCGCTGCTGGCCACGCCCCAGCGCGAGCGCCGGGAGGCGCTGACGACCGCGCTGCAGGAGGCGGCCGACCCGGTCTTCACGGCACCCGTCACCTACGACCTGGACGTGGCCCGCGGCTGGTTCGAGCAGTTCGAGGGGGCGGGCCTGGACGGCGTCGTCGCCAAGCCGCCCGGACTGCCCTACCGGCCGGGCGAACGCGTCATGGTGAAGGTCAAGCACGAGCGGACCGCCGACTGCGTCGTGGCCGGCCTGCGCCTGCACAAGAGCGGCCCGGTCGTGGGCTCGCTGCTGCTGGGGCTGTACGACACCGCGGGCCGGCTCCAGCACGTCGGGGTGTGCGCCGCCTTCCCGATGGCCCGGCGCCGGGAGCTGATGGACGAGCTGGCACCGCTGCGCATGGAGTCGCCCGCGGGACATCCCTGGGAGTCCTGGGCGGACGCGGAGGACCGGGCCGCCGGGCGGCTGCCCGGCGCCCCGAGCCGCTGGACCGGCAAGAAGGACCTGTCCTGGATCGCCCTGCGCCCGGAGCGGGTGTGCGAGGTCGCCTACGACCACATGCAGGGCGACCGCTTCCGGCACACGGCCCGGTTCCGGCGCTGGCGCCCGGACCGGGAGCCGCAGCAGTGCACCTACGCCCAGCTGGAGGAGCCGGTGGGCTACGACCTGGGCGAGGTCCTGGGCGCGACCTGACGGCCCGTCACCCCGCTGCCTCCGGACGGGGCACGCGGGTACCCGTACGGCGCAGCAGAACAGGACCTGACGGGGCGACACATTCCAGCCTGGGAAGAATCTTCTACCCCGGCCGGAAGGGAAGACGCCCATGCAGACGCTCATGCACAGGAGACGTACGCGACAGAGAGCCGCCGCCCTGGCCTGCTCGAGCGCCGTGTGCCTGCCGCTCTGCGCGGGCGTGGCGGCCGCCACGGACCCCGGGGACGGGCCCGGATTCCCTTTCTGGTCCGAGCCGTTGGGCCGGCCCGCCCGGCAGGAACGGGTCTGGCAGGAACGCGGCCGCGACCGGGACGCGGTCTCGCTGCAGCGCATCTCCGAGGAGCCGACGGCCGTCTGGCTCACCTCCGGCGACCCGCAGGCCCAGGCCGCCGAGGTCACCGGCGAGGCGGCCCGGGCCCACCGCATCCCCGTCCTCGTCGCCTACAACATCCCGCACCGGGACTGCGGACAGTACTCCTCCGGCGGCGCCAAGGACGCGGCCGCCTACCGCGCCTGGGTGGCCCGGGCCGCGGCCGGGATCGGCGACCGCAAGGCGTGGGTGGTCCTCGAACCGGACGCCATCGCCCAGTGGGCCACGCACTGCCTCCCCGCCGACGCCGCGGCGGAACGGCTGGGCCTCCTCGCCGAAGCCGTCCGGGCGTTCAAGGCGCTGCCGGGCACCTCGGTGTACGTGGACGCGGGCAACGCGGGCTGGATCTCCGACCAGAAGATGCTGGCCGACGCACTGCAGCGGGCGGGGGCCGGCCAGGCCGACGGGTTCGCGCTGAACGTCTCCAACTTCCATACGACAGAGGCGACGCGCACCTACGGCGACCGGCTCTCCGCACTGCTGGGCGGCACGCACTACATCATCGACACCAGCCGCAACGGCAACGGTCCGCTGCTCCCTGCGGAGAACGAATCCTGGTGCAACCCGCCGGGCCGGGCCCTGGGCACGCCGCCCACCGCGGCGACGGACTCGCCCCTCGTCGACGCGTTCGTCTGGATCAAACGCCCCGGGGAATCGGACGGTACCTGCCGGGGCGCACCTCCGGCGGGGTTCTGGTGGGCGGAGTACGCCTTGGACCTCGCGAGGGCGGTGCCGGGGCGCCCGTAAGGGGCGTTACCGCACATGCACCCACACACTCCGCGACGGGGTCCCCGTCCGGTCCACCAGGAACAGCATGTACCAGCCCCCCGGCACCAGCGCCGGATCCTCCGGCACCCGTACCGTCGGCACCCCGCCCCGCACCGCGAACCCCAGCGCGATCGAGCGCTGTTCCACGTCCGTCGCGTGCGTCACCGCGCTCGGCCGCATCAGCCGCACCGCGGCCACCCCGCGCGACGACGCACCCGGCAGGGCGACCAGCGCACCCCGCCGCACGTCCAGCGGTTCCGAGCGCAGCGACGGGCGGTGGTCGCGGTAGAGGTACGGCGGGGTGTAGACCTCGATGCGCTGCTCGAAGGAGCCGGGGCGGGTGTCGTCCTTGTCCGCGAAGAGCGGGTTGGAGCCGAAGACCGCGATCCGCCCGTCGGGCAGCAGCAGCGCCTCGGAGTGGTAGTCCCGCCCGACCGTGGGGTCGGCGGCGGTCGTGAACGCCCGCGTGTGCGGGTCGTAGAACTGGGCGCGCAGGATGTCGGAGGCGTGCTTGCCCCGGTAGTCGCCCGACCCTCCGGTCGTGAACACCCGGTCGTCGGGCGTCAGTACGGCGTTGAGGTACCGCGTGCCCCGGGGCAGGTCGGGGCCGGGCGCGTAGCGCGGACGTACGGCTCTCAGGTCGACGACGGCCGTGCGCCGGGTCGACTGCGCCGACTCCCCCACCCCGCCGCCGCCCAGGAGCATCACCGTGCGCTCCTGCGCGGGCGGCAGCAGCACCGACGCCGAGGTCTCGGTCAGCTGCGGGTCCGTCAGCCCGGGGACGGGGGCGAAGGTGTTGTGCGCCACGTCCCACAGCCCCGGCGTTCTGCCCTTGTCGGCGGGCCCGTAGCCCGCGTTGGAGCCGGAGTAGAAGAGCTTGCCGGTGCCGGTGAGGAAGAGGGCGGGGTAGGTGGGGAAGTACCGGTCGGGCGCCCGGGACCACCTCCGGGTGACCGGGTTGAAGAGCTCGTTCCTACCGGGGATGATCTCGCCCATGTCGTCCAGGCCCGAGACGGCCAGGACCCGGCCGTCCTGCAGGGTCACCAGCGTGGGGTACCAGCGGGCCTCGGCCATCGGGTCGACGGGCACGTAGCGCTCGGCGACCGGGTCGAACTCGTAGGCCTCGCGCAGCCCCTGGAAGTCCTTCTTGTCCAGGCCGAGTCTGGCGGCGAGCCCGTAGAAGACCTGGGAGTCCTTGCCGCGCAGTCCCTGGATGCGGTACTGGTCGGCCGTGTTGGCGATGCCGTCCTCGCCCTCGGTGACGGACTCCACGTAGACCCGTTCCTGGGAGGCGGTCACCGTGGCGCCGCCCTCGGTCGCGGTCTTCTTCGCGCGCGGCAGCAGCACCGGGAACTGTGAGCGGTACTGCAGGCCGGTGGAGCCCTGGAAGACGGTGCCCGCGGGGAGGACGCGGGACCGGTCGGGGTCCTCGTTCTTCACCAGCATCGCCCCGCCGGCCCGCCGGACGTCGCCGGTGAGCTTCTCGTACCGGGCGGTGCCGCCCGCGACCAGCAGTTTCCCGTCGGTCAGCTGGGCGTGCCCGGCGCAGAACATGTCCTTGGGGGTGGGGATCTCCTTGAAGGTGTCGTCCGACGGGTCCCACAGCACGCTCTGGAAGGTGCCGGCCCGGAACTTCCGCTCGTCGTTGCCGGATCCGGCGATGAGCAGCACCTTGCCGGTGTGCAGCAGTGCGGCGTGGATCGCGTTGATCCGGAACCGGCCGGGGACGTCGACCACGTCCCAGTGCCCGTAACGGGCCTTGTACGACTCCTGGTTGACCGTGTACTCGTGCCAGGCGCGCTCGGCGAATCCGGTGGCGGCCGGCGCGTTCGCGGCCACCAGCGCCAGCACGGCCACGGCGCCGAGCACCGTCTTGCGCGACTTCGCCGTCGGGCGGAACGTCACGTCGTCCTCCGCTCAGTGTCCGGTCCGCTGCCCCACCGGCCGCGGCCCGGGCCCGGGTTCGGTGCCCTTGGCGGCGGGTCCCGGCGCGGGGATGCCGGTGCGCAGCGCGCGGCGTTCGCGCGCCAGGCCCGTCTGCCACACACCGACCGGGCCGAGCGCGGTCGCCAGTGCCAGCAGGGCCCAGATCCGCATGGCGGTGTGGTCGTGGCCGAGCAGCGCCGAGGCGCACAGCGACAGGGCGAACAGGGCCGCCCACATCAGGTGGGTGCGGAAGGTGGCCACGCAGTCGGCGCTGGCCGAGTCGCCCTTGGGGGTCACCACGAACCGCGAGGTCCGCCGCAGCAGCGCCTCGCCGAGGGAGCGCGCGTAGAGCGGTGCCGAGAGGGCCGACATCACCATGCCGGCCGTGCCCGAGGAGCCGGCGGGCTCGTGGGGGCTGACATTGTGGCGGCGGTTCCAGATGTAGAGGCCGATCTGCAGGGCCGCGGCGTCGCAGTAGAGCATCAGCCACAGCCGCGGATCGATGGTGATGCCCGCGGCCCCCAGGCCCAGGAAGAGTGCACAGCACAGGGCGCCCAGCACCCAGTTGAGGGCGGCCATGGGGTAATAGGTGACCATCAGCGTGTAGTTGAGCAGCCGCCCCGGCGACAGCGACCACGGCGCGCGCCAGAACTGGCGCAGCAGCGTCTCGTACGTGCCGCGGGACCAGCGCAGTTGCTGGGAGAAGTAGTCGGTCCAGGTGGACGGCCCCTCGCCGACGGCGAGGACGTCCGGGGTGTACACCGAGCGCCAGCGCCGCCCGGTGGCGGGGTTGCGGCGGCAGTGGATCTCCAGGCCGGTGGCCATGTCCTCGGTGATCGAGTCGTAGAGCCCGCCGACCTGTCGCAGCACGCTGATGCGCACGCAGTTGCAGGTGCCGACGAACATCGGTGAGCCGTAGGCGTTGCCCGCGCGCTGGATCAGGGCGTGGAAGAGGAACTGCTGGCTCTCGGCCGCCTTGGTGACCGCCGTGGTGTAGTTGCCGTAGACCTGGGGGGCGACGACGAAGGCCACGTCCGGGTCCCGGAAGTAGCCCATCATGCGCTCGAGGAAGTTGGGCAGGGGCACGTGGTCGGTGTCCACGCAGGCCATGAACTCGTAGTCGTCGCCGTGCGCGTCCAGCCAGGCGTTGTAGTTGCCGTGCTTGGTACGGGCCCGGAAGCGCCCGGACGGCCGGTTCCAGCGGTCGACTCCCCTGCGGCTGAAGTGCCGTACGCCCAGCCGCTCGCACAGCCGCCGGGCCTCGGGGTCGTCGCCCTCGTCCAGCAGCCACACGTCCAGCAGGCCGTCGTGCTCGATGCGCACCGCGCCCTCCAGCGTGGCGCGCACCATGGCCAGCGGCTCCTTGCCGGGGACGAAGCTGGTGAGGAAGGCGACCCGGGTGCCCGGCCGGGCCCGCACGGGCACCGGGTCCCGGGCCATGAGGGTGGCGTGGGCGTTGGAGACGACGTTGACGACGCGGAACAGTTCGATCAGCCCGATGGAGAGCATCATGGCGGCGTCGGCACCGCGCTCCCAGTCGCTCGCGTACTCGCGGTGCACCCAGTGTTCCGGCAGCATCAGCCACACCATCAGCGTCAGCGACACCAGGGGGGCGGCGCCGAGGAGCAGCCGGACGCCGAGGCCCCGGCTGATGCTCTTGCTCATCAGCCGCCGGTAGCGGACCCGGTAGGCGCCGGGCGGGGGGTCGGTCAGGCCTCCGGCCAGCCGGCTGAAGCGTGCGTAGTCGTAGTGCCCGGATCCGCGTCCGGCCGTGCTGCTGCCGCCGGGTCCGCCTCCCGGTTCCGGCACCCCGCCGGGCGGTCGCGAGCCGGAGGCGCCGGGGCGGCCCGTTTCCGCACTGTCGCAGGCCGTTGCCGACCGGGCATCGCTCGCCGAAATCGCCACCACAACACCCCCAGCCACGAACGGACACGGGATCAAGACGCCCAGGGGCACCTCGGGGGAGAAAAACTAACAAAACGGACCTACGATCATGTGACAAACGCACCGAAAGTGACTCCGCATCACTCACATGGCAGCGACGCGTGACCGGTTCCCGCACTTGGAGGGGGCCCGGCGGGCGGAGAGAATGCTCAGCCCGGCGACGCACCAGCGGCCCCGGGCGGCGGCATGTCCTAGAATTGCGGAATTCTTCAATTCACCAAGTGCGCGAACAGTCGGACGAGCCACACAGGGGGCTGACGGTGAGTGCGTTCGCCGAGGCGATGCGGGAGAGGGTGCGCGCAGCACGCGCGGCCCTCGCGGCGGCACGGGCCGCCGGGGACAGCTACGAGGCGGCCCTCGCGGAGGACGAGCTCGACGACGCGCTGCGGCTGGCCCGCGCGCACGGCGTCGAGACGGACACCGTGCCGGACCGGCCGGACGAGCAGGTGACACACGAAGACGGGAGCTGAACGTGCCGCGGGTGCCCCTGTACCAGGCGAAGGCGGAGCTCTTCCGCATGCTCGGGCACCCGGTGCGCATCCGGGTCCTGGAGCTCCTGCAGGACCGGCCGATGCCCGTGCGCGACCTTCTCGCCGCGATCGAGGTCGTGCCCTCCAGCCTCTCGCAGCAGCTCGCGGTGCTGCGCCGGTCGGGCATCGTGAGCTCCACCCGCGAGGGCTCCACGGTCGTCTACGCCCTGGCGGGCGGCGACGTGACGGAGCTGCTGGGGGCCGCCCGGCGCATCCTGACCCAGGTCCTCACCGGCCAGGAGGAACTGCTGACGGAGCTGCGCGACCGCGGGGAGCCCCCGGAGAAAGCTTGCGCAAAACCTTTTCCGGAATCGAGTATTCCGGAAATTCCGGCCCACGGAACGGCCGTTCACAAGGACAGGTGACAACGAAAGGCCCACGGTCCGGGAGTTCACCGAGGCCGTCGAATTCCGGCCGTAATACGCCGTTGTCCTATGCCAGTCGGGGCAGTGGCCGCCGGAGCTGCACGAGCGTTTCGGCACCCGTTCCCCGCAATTCCGGCAACACCCCCGGCTCTCCGGTCAACCCGCAGGTCAGCAGCGCCGGGGCATCCTGGGGAACGGGGGTCGCAGCAGGCTTTCCGCTGCTACTGTCCCGCGTCATGGAGCAGCTCTTCACCCCTGACGAACTCGCCCGTATCGAGGCCGCCGCACAAGAAGTCGGCCATTCTCCCCGCGAATGGGTCCGCGCGGTCGTGCTGCACCGGCTCAACGGCGGCCGGCGCGACATCGAGGACGCCGTCTGGCCGCTCACCGAACAGCGCCGCCCCGGCGGCGTCGTCCACGAACTGCACCACGCCGGCTGCTGGGTGCCCAAGGGCGGCGAGGCCACGCTGAGCACCGCCGAGGCCCGCTCCCAGGTGGCCCGGCAGGACGTGCGGCTGTGCGACGCCTGCCAGCCCGAAAGGTTCCTCGGCCCGGTGCGCTAGACCGGCCCGGCAGGCCGCTCCGGCGGACCTGCGGACTTCTGCCGCGAATGCCCCCATTACGCTGTCCCCTTGTCAAGATTTCGCAGGTGGCGGGGGAAGTACGAGATGAGGACGGTGACGCGGCTCACCGCGTGGGCGACGCTGCTCGTGGGCTATGCGACCATGATCGCAGGCATGATCCCGTTCCGGGAGCTGCCGCCCAAGCGCCAGCAGCTGTGGCTGCTCGGCGCGACCGCAGCAGGCGCCCTGTGCTGGGTGCTGGCCTCCCTGGCGGTACGGGCACGCAGGCGTGCGGTGTTACGCCGCAAGCAGTGGCGCAGGCGGTACCGGCCCTGGCCCGCGCCGCGCTCGTCGCGCCTGCTCTCCTGGGTCCTGGGCTTCGGCATCGCGTTCACCAGCGCGGCCGCCCTGTGCCAGGGCGTGGGCCCCGACGGCGCCTACGGCGCCTGGCTCGCCAAGGTCGAGCGGGCCGGGGGCGGGGTGTACGAGGTGCCCGTCCGGAGCGTCGTCGGCACGCCGCAACCCGTCGACACCGAGGCCAACGACAACGAGTACAGCTCGACGGTCGTCACCGACATCCCCTTCTCCGCCGGGAAGAAGGAGATCACCCTGCACGACGTGGTCACCCGCGGGCTGCCGGAGGAGGGCCGCACGCTCCAGCTGCGCTACGCCCCCGACCGGCCCGGCCTGGGAGTGCGGCAGGCACCGGAGACCGACATCGGCTTCATCGCGGGCCGGTACGTCGCCCTGCCGGTGATCTGGACCTCCGCGGTCATCGCCGGGTTCCTCACGGGCCTGGCCCTGCGCCGCAACGAACGGCGCGTCCGGCGGGCCCGCCGCTTCGAGCCCTGGGTCCATCTGCCGGCCGCGGCGCTGCTGCTGTGCGGCGCCGTGATGATCGTCCCGCTGCTGACCGCCTTCCCCACCACGGCGACGGGCTGGAGCCTGGCGGTCGCGAGCGCGGCCACCCCGTGGCTGGCCCTGGCCTGGGCACAGCCGCACCGTTCAGATCGGAGGACGACGCCCTTCGGCGGGGAGTTTCGCCGACCTTTCTCGGATTCCCCAAAGGGTTGGGCCGGAATTGGC
>NZ_JBSFWU010000050.1:0-54958 GCF_053594995.1 Streptomyces sp. NPDC002536 | reverse complement strand
GACCCCGCGAGTGATGGCCCGCCGGCTCGGTGCGGACCCCGAACAGCCCGCGCTGGTCTACGTGCTGCGCATGTTCGGCCCCGGGGTGGTGCGTCGACTGCGGGTCGTCTATGGCTGGTCGCGCAGTTCCCCGCGCCCCTTACGGGGCACGGGACCCCGTTTAGGTGCACGGGCCGAGGACTTCGGCCCGCTGACCTCGCCGACGCGCTCGCCGCCGCGCACCTCGCCTTCGGCGAACCCGGCACCCGCATCGGCGCGACGGCCCCGCCCAACTGGCCGGGAAGGCAGGTGACTTGACCGAGGACGCCTCGGTCGCACGCCTGGAGGCCGGTACGTTGGTGCTGGTCGCCGCGCTGCGCGACGGCACGGTGCTGTGCTCCGGCCAGCACCAGCCCGTGGGCTCCGTCAGCGAGGTCGCCGGCATCGGCACCCTGCCGACCGAACGGCGGCGCGGTCTCGCCCTCGCGGTCACGGCGGCCCTGGTGGCGGATGCGCGGCAGCGGCTCGGCGTGGAGACCGTCTTCCTCTCAGCAGGCGACGACGCCGTGGCCCGGGTCTACGCCCGGGCCGGTTTCCGTCGCATCGCCACCGGACTGATCGCCGAACCGGCGGACGGCGCCTGACCCGGAGCAGTGGATCACCCGGGCGCTGACCGCGTCGGCGTCGGGGACGGGCTCGTCGACGTACCGGGCGATCAGTTCCCGCCCGGTGAGGTCCTCGACGCGGCCCAGTTCCAGCGCCTGCAGCTCGTCGGCGATGTCCTCCGGGGCGAAGCAGGTGAGCCAGGGCTCACCCAGCTCCGCGACCATCTCCGCCGCGGCCTCGCGCACGGCACGGAGTTCCGGGGACAACGTCGGCGGCGCTTCGCCGCAGTAGTCGAACACCGCCTGTACCGGCGCGCGGTGCCCGGCCATGAAGCGCAGGGTGGCGAGGACGGCGTCCCGCGTGAGGTAGGGCGTGACCCCGAGCCAGAGGAAGAACGCCGGCCGTGTGCGGTCCAGCCCGGCCGCGGTCAACGCCGCGGCCAGGGTGTCGTGTTCGAAGTCGACGGGGGCGAAGGTCACGGACGGCGGGATGCCGATCCCGGCCGCCGCCAGCTGCTGCCGTTTCCACGCCTGGGTGGCCGGGTGGTCGACCTCGAACACCCGCAGCCCGGCATGGGGGTTGCGGTACGCGAACGTGTCCAGGCCGGCACCGAGGACCACGAGCTGCCGGGTGCCGCCGGCCACGGTGGCGGCGAGCGCGTCCTCGGCGAAGCGGCTGCGTGCGGCGAGAAAACGGATGCCGAACAGGTCCGTCGGATCGTCCGGCAGCGGCGGCAGGTCGTCGGCATCGAGCCGCAGGATCCTCGGCGCCAGCGGGTCGGTGAGGATCCGCCGGGGATCGCTCTGGTGACGGGCCCGGCTGTGCGCTGCGCGCAGGGCGGTACGACTCGGCCGGCCGGCTTCCATGGTGCCTCCTGGGGAGTTGTCGGGACGTGATCCAGGATCGGGCCGGGGCCGGTGGCGTGACAGGGCAGCTTCTGCCCCCTGTGCCGTCACCGGCGGGGGAAAATGCCCGGATGGACCGCAAGACCGCGCTGCGCGACTTCCTCGTCTTCCACCGCTCACGGCTGAGCCCCGGCGACCTGGGACTCCACGTCCACGGCCCGCGCCGGGTCGCGGGCCTGCGCCGCGAGGAGGTGGCCGCACTGGCCTCGGTCAGCGTCGACCAGTACATCCGCCTGGAACGGGGTCACACGTCGCTCGTCTCGGACGCGGTTCTCGACGCGGTCGCCGGTGCGCTGCGGCTCACCCCCGGCGAACGGCGCTATCTGCGTGCCCTGGCAAGGCGCCCGGTGACGGACGACGCCCCGCCCCGGGCGGGGGAGTGGAGCGTGCGGGACAGCCGGCAGCGCATCCTCGACTCCCTGCGCGATTCCCCCGCCTACCTCGTCGGCCGCAACGGCGCCGTCCTGGCGTGGAACCGGCTGGCCACACGCGTCTTCTTCGACTTCCCCCGGATCCCGTCGCGCGACCGCTCGCTCGGCCGGCTGATGTTCACCCATCCCCGCGCCCGTTCGCTGTTCCTCGACTGGGAGCGCACGGCGCGCGAGATCGTGGCGTACCTGCGCACGGAGACGCTGCGGCGGCCGCACGACACCGAACTCGCGGCGCACGTGGGCGGGTTGCTTGCCGAGAGCGCCGACTTCCGGCGGCTGTGGTCGGCGCAGTTCCCGTTCAACAACACCCACGAACCTTCCAGACTGGCCTGCACCGAGCTCGGCACCACGCTGCAGTTGTCCTGGGAGGCGTTCGAGCCGACGGACGCCGCCGACGCCTGGATGGTCGTCTACACCGCGGCCGAGGGGTCGCCGTCGGCCGACGCCCTGCGCAGGCTGGCGAACAGCCCTGCCGTACCGGCAGGATGAGGGCGCCGCGTCCTCACCACAGGTTCCGCCCGGCCCATATCGGATCCCCGGCGTACGGGTCGTACGCCTCCAGGTTGTCCACGGCCGGGTGCTCGCGCCCGGCCGGCCCGCTCGCGAACGCCCGCAGCAGATTCGCCGTCACCCGGCCCGTGAACCGCGCCGCCCCCGGCGGTATCCCGTGCCCGCCGTCCCCCGTGAGCGACTCCACCCACCGCATGGTGCCGCTGTTGAACACCCCCGCCCCGCTGCCCACCGTGTAGTACGCCGTGTCCGCGAACGACCGCACCCCGCGGCACACCAGCCGCGAGTGGGCCAGGATCTCGATCGGGCGCGGGGTGGCCGGGCCGGCGTCGACTCGGTCGTACTCCGTGCCCACCAGGTTGGGGAAGGCGGTGCCCCGCACCGCCCCGGTGCCCTCCAGGAGCCAGTGGCCGGGCTCGGCCACCACGTAGTCCGCGTTCGTCGGGTTCGACTCGTACAGCGTGCCGGTCAGCGAGTTCTCCGGATCCGCGTGCGGCGGCTCGCGCCAGTCCGTCGTCACGGCCGAGTCGTCCTTGCCGTACAGCGGATCCCGCTGCCAGTCCGTCTTGTAGCAGACGACCAGGCGCTGCTCCAGGCGGATGCGGCGGAAGCAGGCGTTCGCCCCGAGGAAGGCGACGTTGGTTCCGGCGTCCCGGGCGGCCGTGACGTGCGCCCGCATCGCCGGGGTCCAGTACTCGTCGTGCCCCAGCGAGACGACGGCGTGTGCGCCGCGCAGCAGCTGCGGGTCGCGGTCGAGGTCCATCGAGGTCGTGTACGCCAGCGGCAGTCCGAGCCGTTCCGCGAGCGCGATGGCGGGCTGCTCGTACGTGGTGAACAGCGGCGCGCCGTCCCGGTCGTACGGCCGGTCGCAGCTGACCGCGAGCGAGCGCGAGCCGGAGTCGTCCTTGCCGCCGGGGCCGTAATAGAGGCTGTACCCGCCCCAGGTGTTGTACGCCTGCCAGGTGGCGACCGCGTTGACCAGGACCAGCCTGCCCGCGGCGCTCGCGGACCGGACGGTGAGGGGGACGTGGCGCTGGTCGCCGGAGTCGGCGGTGAGTCGGATCAGGTACGCGCCCTCGGGCCAGCCGTGGGTGGAGACCCGGAGCGACGGCTGCCAGGAGGCGGCGACGGTCCGCGTCTCGCCGGCCGGCCGGGCCGGGGGCTGCACGGTGCCGGGTATTCGCTCCGACGCCCAGACCCTGCGCGCCTGCGCACCCCCGTACCAGCCCATCCGGAAGGCCTCGGCGCGGAAGCCCTTGGCCGTGGTGGAGACGCACAGGGAGAACACCTCTCCCGGCAGCACGCTGACGCGGTCCGCGTACCCCTCGACCGCGCGGTCCGCGCCCCGTTGCCGCAGGTCCCAGTCGCGGTCGCCGGGGCGCCCGTTCTCGGCCGGGACCGACAGCCGCCCGTCGCCCGCCGGCGCCGCCTCCGGGCCGGGGCCGGAGTCCGCCGTGCACCCGGCGAGGAACGCGCCGGCCCCCGCCGCGGCGCTCGTGCCGAGGAAGTGCCGTCGGTCCCATCCGTGCCTGGCCATGTCGGGCCCATTACGCGCGAGCGCGCAGGGCCCTGCAACCGCAGAGCGCGCCGCCCTGCTCCGATCGGGCGTAGGGGGGGACATGTGGTGTTACCCCTGGGAAAACCGGCAGCATGTTCGCATGAAACGAGCCTTACGTCTCACCCTCGCCCCGGCGGCCGTGCTGCCCCTCACCTTCCTCGCCTGTGGCACCGGCCAGGCGGCCGCCGCCGACCGGGCCGGACTCGAAGCCCGCGCGGAGGCCATCAGGACCACGACCGACTCGATCTACGTGGCATCGATGCCCGGCTTCGTGCCGGCTGTCATGTCGGTCGGCGACGACGGCAATGGCGGCTTCCAGGAGGCGTACGCCGGCCCGGACGGCAAGGTCGTCTGGCTGCGGGTCGAGCGCGGGACGGTCACCGACGCGAACTGCACCCAGGGCGGGATCAGCGTCATCGGCGACGGCACGACGACGTGCGAGCGGGACGGTGCGGCCTGGTACCGCACGATGTCCGGCGCCCATGAGTACGCCCTGAACCTCGACGGCCGTGTCCTGCGCGTCACTTCTTCCCTGAAGGAGGCGGACCGGGCCACCCTGCGTGCCGCGGTCCGCTCCGCGCACCTCGCCGACGACCGGGAGCTGGACGAGACCCTGCCGCCGCTGCGGGAATACCAGGGTCCGACGGAGCGGGGCGACCTGCCGCCGGGCGGCGGCGCTCCCGACAACCGCCCGCCGGAGGGCATGGGCTACTGACGCGCCCGGGGGCGGGTGTCATGGCCACGTTCTTGAACACCCACCCCCTCCGCCATTTCTCCTCGGACCATCCCCGGTACCGGCCGACCGCTCCCCCCGACTGCTCCGATAGCATGTTCGACCTTGCGGTGATCACCCTCATCGCCTGCCCTGCACCGGAAGACATGCCATCCACCACGACGAGCAGCCCATTTAACCAACACCCAGTAAATCGGCCGGACAATTGATACCCATGTCATCGCGAATTTCTTCGCGAATAAAATCCAGAAATGCTTTCGCCGCATTGCGCCGGCCACGGACGATATTGTGGGCCGCGGCGGGTGCAATAACCCTCGGATTCCTCATCGCACTGGAGATCGCCGCGCGTCACTACGGCCTTCCGGGGCCGATGACCAATCAGGCGAAGGAGGTGATACTCGCCCCCAAGTCGGGACCCCTGCTGTACGGCAGCATGGGGCTGATGATGGTGGTGCTCACCTGGCGGGAACGGTTCATCGCCTTCGGTGTCGCGGTCGGCATCGATATCGCCTTCTTCCTGGTGCGCTGGGCGGTCGGCGCCAAGATGATGTTCGGCAACGGCGCGTTGTGGGTGGTTCTGGGCTACGCGGTCATCGCCGTCACGCGCCGCACCGGCCGGGAACGCATCCTGCTGCTGAAGGGCGTCGCGCTGGGGCTGCTGCTGGTGACCGGCCGCAAGACCGGCGACACCTGGCTGCTCATCACGTCGAAGACCCGCCCGATGGTGCTCGACCAGTACCTGGCGACCGCCGATCATGCGCTGGGCAACCCGTCGTGGGTGGTGGGCCGGCTGGTCAGGGCCGGCGGTCCGATCGGCTCCCACATCCTCGACTACGTCTACATCCAGCTCGCGGTGGCCGCGGTCGTCGTCGCGCTGTACCAGCTGCGCAACGTGGCGGCCGAGCGCCGCTTCCCGCGCCATCACCTGGTGCGCACCTTCCTGGTGATCGGCCTGCTCGGGCCGGGCATCTACATGATCTTCCCGGTGGTCGGACCGACCTTCGCCTACACCGTCGGCGACGGCGGGCACTGGGCGCTGGGCAACATGTGGCCGGACACGCTGCCGGCCAATTTGCCGCACCACATGCCCTTCGACGGGACCACCCCGCGCAACTGCATGCCCAGCCTGCACACGGCGTGGGCCACCGCGATCTTCATCCATTCCCGCAAGGGCCCCCGCATTCTGCGGTTCTTCGGTGTGTTCTGGCTGATCGCCACGCTCGGCGCCACGCTGGGCTTCGGCTACCACTACGGCACGGACATCGTGGCCGGCGTGGTGTTCACGCTCACGATCGAGGCGGCCCTGCGCGCGGAGGAACGCGGCTGGGACCGGTCGGGACTCCGGCTGGCCGCCTACGGTGCCGCGGTCTTCGCCGCGCTCCTGGTGGCCTACCGCTATCTGCCGGTGCAGATGGCCGCGCATCCATGGGTGTTCGGGCCTCTCGTCCTCCTGGCGATGCTCTCGGTGATCTACGGCTACATACGGACCACCAACCAGTGGGAACCGAAGGCCGCACCGGTGCGGAAACTGGAACCGCAACCCGAACCGGTGTGAACGCACCGCACTTTCAGTGATGGAACGCCGTCGCCACGCTCTCGGGCCGCCCCAACGGCCCGTGCTGGCGACGCAGTTCCGGCAGGAGGGCGCGCAGATCCTCCAGGAAGTGCTCGGCGAGGTCGCGCGAGAAGCCGTTGCGGCAGACGACGCGCAGCACCGACAGGTCCTCGCGGTTCGGGGGGAAGCTGTAGGCCGGCACCAGCCAGCCCCGCTCCCGCAGCCGGCGCGAGACGTCGAACACGTCGTAGCTGTCGACCCCGTCGGCCGTGGTGAAGGCGAAGACCGGCAGCTCGTCGCCCCGGGTCAGCAGGCGGAAGTCGCCCAGTGCGCCGACCCCTTCGGACAGCGTGCAGGCCACGTCCCGCGCGTTCTGCTGCACGGCGCGGAATCCCTCGCGGCCCAGCCGCAGGAAGGTGTAGTACTGCGCGGCCACCTGGGCGCCGGGGCGTGAGAAGTTCAGGGCGAAGGTCGGCATGTCGCCGCCGAGGTAGTTGACGCGGAAGACCAGCTCCTCGGGCAGCGCCTCCTGGGTCCGCCACAGCGCCCAGCCGACCCCCGGGTAGACCAGCCCGTACTTGTGGCCCGAGGTGTTGATGGACGCCACCCGCGGCAGGCGGAAGTCCCACACGAGGTCCTCGTCGAGGAACGGCGCGATCATCGCGCCGGACGCGCCGTCCACATGGACCGGCACGTCCAGGCCCGTACGCTCCTGCAGCGCGTCGAGTGCGGCGCACACCTCGGCGACCGGCTCGTACGACCCGTCGAACGTCGAGCCCAGCACGGCGACGACGCCGACGGTGTTCTCGTCGCACAGCGCGGCGGCGGCCTGCGGGTCGAGGTGGAAGCGGTCGCCCTCCATCGGCACCTGGCGCGCCTCGACCTCCCAGAAGTTGCAGAACTTCTCCCAGCAGACCTGCACGTTGGCGCCCATCACCAGATTGGGCCGGGCCCCGGCGTGCGGGTAGCGGTCCGGGTGGGCGAGCGCCCAGCGGCGTTTGAGGGCGAGCCCGGCCAGCATGCACGCCTCGCTCGACCCGGTGGTCGAGCAGCCGACGGCCGAGGCCGGGTCGGGGGCGTGCCACAGGTCGGCGAGCATCGTCACGCAGCGCTGCTCGAGTTCGGCGGTGCGCGGGTACTCGTCCTTGTCGATCATGTTCTTGTCCCGGCACTCGGCCATCAGCGCCGTCGCCTGCGGTTCCATCCAGGTGGTGACGAACGTCGCCAGGTTGAGGCGGGCGTTGCCGTCGAGCATCAGCTCGTCCCGGACGAACTGGTAGGCCGTGTGCGGGGCCATCGGCCCGTCCGGCAGACGCAGCCGGGGCGGCTCCACCGCCATGCCGGCGACCGGGTCGGCCTCGCCGTAGAAGGGATTGACCGCATAGCCGCGCTTGCGGGCCGTGCCGCCGCGTCCGCCCTTGTGCAGTGCCATATCCGTGACAATACGGACCAAATCTCTGCGGGAGGCGGGGGCTCACCGCAGGGCCGCGCCGCGGATATCGATCCCCTGCACGGGGTACGTGCATCAGCACGGAGTGGGCGGCATGTGCCAGGGAGGGGAGCCCGGTGAGCGGACTGAACAAGGGGATCGAGAGGGTCGAGGTGCAGCTCAGCTGGGATCCCGCGCCCGTGGGGGCGCCGGACCACGACCTGGACCTCATCGCGGCGACGTACCGCACGGACGACCGGTACGGCGACCCCGCGTACCTGGTGCACTTCGACAGCAGGGCGCCCGACGGCACGATCACCCTCAACCGGGACAGCCGCACCGGCCGGGGCTTCGGCGCCGACGAGGCGATGACGCTGGAGCTGGGCCGCCTGTCGGAGTCCTACGGGCGCGTGGTGGTGGGCGTGGCCATCCAGCAGGGCGGCGGAC
Organism: Streptomyces sp. NPDC002536; assembly: GCF_053594995.1. Lineage (NCBI taxonomy): Bacteria > Bacillati > Actinomycetota > Actinomycetes > Kitasatosporales > Streptomycetaceae > Streptomyces > Streptomyces sp. NPDC002536. The sequence continues at coordinate 46,805 of NZ_JBSFWU010000050.1, read as the reverse complement.
GCCTGACGTTCGGCGACGTCGCCCGCCCCGGGGTCCGGGTCACCGAGGGGTACCGCGAGCTGACCGTGGACGGCTTCGCGGCCGTCGCGTGGGCGACGGCGGCGACGGTCGCGGAGTTCGTCCGGGACGGGGCGGGGGCCTGGGTCCACCGCCCCGGCGTCCGGGGGTTCGACGCGGACCCGACGGCCTTCGCGGAGCTGATGGGCAGGAAGCCGGAAGCGTAATCCAGTGGCGCCCGTGGGCCGTTCACCTGCACTCTGACCCGGTGAAAGAACCCGAACACCGGATCAGGGCGCAGTACGGCGCGTCCACCGTCACCGTCTACCAGGCCTACGACCCCGGGATCGGGCTGCCCGCCGCGCGCGACGGCCGGTTCCCTCCCGCCTGGAAGCGGGACCGGATGACCTGGATCAAGCCCTCTTTCCTGTGGATGATGTACCGCTGCGGCTGGGGCGCCAAGGAGGGGCAGCAGACCGTCCTGGCCGTCGAGATCACCCGCGAGGGCTTCGAGTGGGCGCTGCGCCACGCCTGCCTCTCGCACTACGCGCCCGGTGTGCACGCCGACCGGGACGACTGGAAGCGGCAGTTGACGGCCGCGTCGGCGCGCGTGCAGTGGGACCCCGAGCGCGATCTGCACCTGCAGCCGCTGCCCCACCGCTCGTTGCAGCTGGGGCTCTCCGGCGAGGCCGCGCACCGGTACGCCGACGAATGGCTCGTCGGCATCCGCGACGTGACGCCGCTCGCGGCCGAGATCCGTGCGCACGTCCGCGAAGGCCGCACGGAACGGGCGGCCGCGCTGCTGCCCGAGGAGCAGCCCTACCCGGCGGACGACGAACTCCTCGGCCGCCTGCGGCGCTGACGGCCCGCCCGCGCGCTGCGGCTCACATGCGGTCGAGCAGGTCCTGCAGACCGGGCAGTACGCGGGACGTCCAGCCGCCGCCCATGATGGAACGGGCGCGCTGCTGCAGGGGGTTGTCCGGGTCGAAGCCCTCGTGCGCGAGGAACAGGCGGGTGCCGGTGCCCTCCGGGTGGAGGGTCCAGGTGATCGTCCAGTCCACGTCGGCGCCGGGCGCCGGGTCGGCGTCCTGCCAGCGGATGCTCAGCATCTTCTCCGGCTCGAACGCCAGCACTTCGGCCTGGACCGTGCCGGAGAAGCCGGTCGCGGGAATCGGTACGGCCTGCATGGTGTAGCGGTGGCCGACCACGAGCCGGAAGTCGCCGGGCATCAGCCACTGGGCGATCAGCTCCGGCTCGGTCAGTGCGCGCCAGACCTTCGCGGGCGGGTGGGACAGGAACCGGTCCGTGCGGACGGCGGTGAGGTCGTCGTCGGTCATGGTGCGTCGTCTTTCTTGTCGGTCTTGTCGGTCTTCTCGTCGGTGTCTTCCATCCGGTCCAGCACGTCCTGCAGCCCGGCGAGCCTCTCGCGCCAGAACCGCTCGAACGGGCCGAGCCACTCCTGCACCTCGTGCAGGGGAACCGGCTCCAGCCGGTACAGCCGCTGACGGCCCGCCCTCCGCTCGCTGACCAGCCCCGCCTCCCGCAGCACCCGCAGATGCTCCGAGAAGCTCGGGCGGGCCATGGCGAAGCGGCCGGCCAGCGAGGAGACCGGCTGAGGCCCCTCCTCGCGCAGCATCCGCAACACCTCGCGCCGCACCGGGCTGGCCAGTGCCGCGAAGACGCGGTCGTGGCGGGTCTCTGCAGTCGTCGGCATGCCCCCACTATAGGTAGGAGATTTCCTACGTGTCATGTCGATCTCCGTGCGGCCGCCCCGGCCCCGCGCCCCACGAACGGGTGGATTGCCGCGGTTCGCCGGGCATCCCACCGGGGGGCTGCGGCATCGTGCAACCGCTCCCACCCGAGCTGTGCAGTACTGCCAACTGCAAGAGAAGGGGACCGAGTTGACTGCAGAGACCGACCGGAGGACGGAGGCGGCGGAGGAGGAATTACGATTCCGCTCGCCCACCCTCGCCGTCTTCGAGAAGAACCCCCTCACCGCCCGCTCGATGAGCAGGCGCCTGCCCCGCCTCGTCCGCAAGGCGCTCGGCCTGGCCTGGCGGGTGGACCGGCGTGCCGTGGTCGCGCTGCTGTGCTGCCAGGGCCTCTCCGGGGCGTTCGAGGCCTTCGGGCTGCTGGCCACCACCGGCACCATCACCGCGCTGATCGCCTCCGGCCACGTCCAGGACCGGCTGCGGGAGGCGCTGCCCTCCCTGGTGGTGCTCGCCGGGGCGGCCGGGGTGCGCGCCCTGCTGGGCATCGCCGTCTCCCACCTGTCCAGCAGACTGGCCCCGCGGATCTCCCGCGAGGCCGAGCTGCAGATGCTCGACGCCGCGCTCGGCGCCGAGCTCGTGGCCTACGACCACCCCGGCTTCAACGACAAGCGCGAGGCCGCCGACCGGGGCGCGGACGTCGCCCAGGACCTGCTCACCGAGTCCCAGGACCTGATGGCCTGCACCGCCTCGCTGATCGCCGCGGCGGGCGTGGTCACCCTGCTGCATCCGGTGCTGCTGCCGCTGCTCGTCCTGGCCGCGGTCCCGCAGGGCATCGCCGCCGTGCGCGGCGCCCGCGTGCACTACCGGACCTCGAAGGCCCTGAGCGCCGACCGCCGCGTCCTCAGCCACCTGCGCTGGTACGCCACCGAGAAGGACTTCGCCGACCAGCTCCGCTCCGGCACCATGTCCGGCTTCCTGCTGGGCCGTTACCGGGCCATCGGCGACCGCATCGACCGCGCCACCGACGCGGCCGTCCGGCAGAGCTCCCGCTACGCGCTGGCCGGGGCGCTCGCCGGAGGGGTGGCCTCCGGGCTGGTCTGGACGGCGCTGGCCGGGCTGCTGGCGACGGGGCACATGTCGGTCGCCTCCGCGGGCACGGCGGTCTTCGCGCTGCGCTCGGTCGGCTCGTCGCTGCGCGGCATGGTCGGGTACGGCGCGCGCCTGTTCCGCACCGGGCTGTACCTGGACGACTGGGCGGACTTCATCGCCGAGGCCGGCGGCCACCAGGTGCAGCGCGGCGGCGCGGACCCGGGGCCCGAGGCGCCGCAGACGGTCCGGGCCGAGGCGCTCACCTACTGCTACCCGGGTTCGGACCGCCCGGCCCTGGAGAAGGTCGGCCTGGAGGTGCGCCGCGGCGAAGTCCTCGCCCTGGTGGGGGAGAACGGCTCCGGCAAGACCACCCTCAGCAGGCTGCTGGCCGGGCTCTACCTGCCCACCGACGGCAGCGTCACCTGGGACGGCCGAGACACCGCCACCCTCGATCCGCAGGCGCTGTGGCACCGCTCGGCCGTCGTTCCCCAGCACTTCGCCCACTGGCCCCTGACCGCCCGCGAGAACATCACCCTCGGGCAGCCGCACGGCTCCGGGGGCGACGAGGCCGTCCTGCGCGCCGCGGAGCACGCGGGCGCCGGCGAGGTCGTCGACGGGCTGCGCAGCGGACTCGACACCCTGCTGGCCCGGGAGTGGTTCGGGGGAGTGCAGCTGTCCGGCGGGCAGTGGCAGCGCATCGCCATCGCGCGGGCCTTCTACCGGCCGGCGGGGCTGCTCGTGATGGACGAGCCGACCAGCGCCCTCGACGCGCGCGCGGAGCACCGCATCTTCGCGGGCCTGCGGGAGGCCGCCCGGGACCGCGCCGTCGTCCTGGTCACGCACCGGCTGGCGAACGTCGCCGTCGCGGACCGCATCGTCGTCCTCGACCACGGCCGGGTCGTCCAGTACGGCACGTACGCCGAACTCGTCACGGCCCCCGGGCTGTTCAGGGAGCTGTGGGAACTCCAGAACGACCGGGGGGTGCCGACGCAGCGCGGCGCGGGGGCGGACGGCGAACCGGTTGGCACGTGAATGTCATTTTCGTGTACGGCGGAGCGGTGGCGGGCCGGGCTGGGCGGCAGGTTGACGCACTGTCCAGCTGGAGTTGACGAGCCGGACCCGGACGGCGCCGGTCCGTTCCCGCCGTGGGACGCCCACGGCACCGCCGCCACCTGCGAGCTTGGCGCGCCGCCGGGCCCCGGCGCCGCCGGGAAACCGCACGGAGTGGCCGGAACCGGTGGACATCCGTTGAACGCCGGGCAGGCTGCGCACACGATGTAGCCGGACCTGGCGACCGGGTGGCCGGCCGAGTGCGCCCGCCGGGCCGGTGGGAGGCGAGGGCCCGTGGCACTGCGTATCCACTTCAGCAGCGAGGACTTCCCGCAGACGCGGCTCGCCCAGGCGCCCGACCCGCTGTGGGAGGTCCTGCTCAGCCTGCACATGCTGCAGACCAACGACGGGCCGCTGGTGTTCGACCAGTGGCGCCGCCGCACCCGGGCCCGGCTGGACGGGAGCATGCGGCAACTCCTGGCCCTGGCACCGCCGCGCGGCTACTCGCCCGACTTCCTCACCCCCGCGGCCGCCACCGGAGGCCTGGAGGCCGGTATCGGGGCCGTGCTGTCCACCCCCCGGGCCCGGCTGCGCGATGACCTGATCCAACTCGCCGTCTCCCAGCGGAGGATGCCGCCCGGCGCCCGGCTGCTGGCCGAGGGCGACCCGCGGGCCCTGCGCGAGCTGGGAGAGGCCGTCCGCGCGTACCACCGGGTGGCCCTCGCCCCCTACTGGTCGCGGCTGCGCAGCGACATCGGTGCGGACCTGGCCGCCCGTACCCGGGCGGCCACGGGGTCCGACGCCTTCTTCGACCACCTCCTGCGCACCCTGCACCCCGGCCTGCACTGGGAGCGGCCCGTGCTGACCATGCTCGGGTCGCACGTGGACGGCGACCTGCATCTGGGCGGCCGCGGGCTGCTGTTGCTGCCCTCGTACTTCTGCTGGCGCAAACCCACGATGCTGCGGAACCAGGACCTGCCGCCGGTCGTGGTCTACCCGGTCGAGCACGCCACCGGGCGGCTGCTGCAGGACCCCGCGGGCCAGGGCGGCCTCGCCGCGCTCGTCGGACGGACCCGGGCGGCCCTGCTGGAGACCATCGCCGAGGGCAGCACCACCACCGAACTCGCCCGCTCCGCCGACATCGCCGCCGCGACCGCGAGCCATCACCTCACGGTGCTGCGTGAGGCCGGCCTCGTCGTCACCCGGCGTGTGGGCGGTGCCGCGCACCACACCCTCACGCCGCTCGGCGCGGAGCTGCTGGGCAGCGGTTGCGCCCCGTAAGGGGCGCGGGGAACTGCGCGACCAGCCCTCCACGGCCCGCAGCCGACGCACCACCCCTGTGGTCCGGGGCGAAGCCCCGGGAGCTTCGACTGCGGGTGCGTCGTGGCTGGTCGCGCAGTTCCCCGCGCCCCTTCGGGGCGCCCCCGCTGACCTCGCGGATTAGATACCGGTCTAATGCCGTGGCCGTACGGCCACGACTCCGGCACCCTGGGTCGGAGAAGACGGGGGATGCGGGGGAAACGGGGGATCCACCGTGACGAGTCGCGGGCCGTGGCACGCAGGAGGACCAGTCCGGCCGATCATGGCCACTGCCCTGGTACTGGCCTTCCTGGTGGTGTCCGTCACCACAGGTGTGGCGCGGTCCGCGCACTCGGCAGCGGCCGTGATGCCGGCGGGGATGACCGCCGGGGTCGCCGTCTTCGACCGCCGGACGGGGGCGTTCACCGAACGGGTCGGCGCGGACCGCCCCTTCCGGTCGGCATCGGTGGTGAAGCTGCTGATCGCACTGGACGTGCTGTGGGACCGGGGCCCGTCGTACGACCTGCCGCCCGACGACCGGGCCCGGCTGGAGGTGATGCTCACCGCGAGTGACGACGATGCGGCGAGCCACTACTGGGCGCAGCGCGGCGAGTCGGCCCTCGTGACGCGCATGGTCTCCCGGCTCGGTCTGCAGAACACCGCGGGGCCGCCCTCGGAGTTCCCCGGCTACTGGGGATATTCGGCCATTACTGCGGCCGACACCGTACGCATCTACCGGTACCTGCTGGACTCCGCACCAGGCCCGGTGCGCGAGTTCGTGATGGGAAACCTGCGACGGTCCGTGCCGTACGGGACGGACGGGTTCTTCCAGCACTTCGGCATCCCGGCGGCGTTCGAACGCCCGTGGGCGGTGAAACAGGGCTGGTCCGGCTTCACTTCGCCGGCCCCCACCACGGGCCCCACCCCGGACGACCGCAGGCGGGCGGCGGTGACGGGCATCGACCTGGTCCGCCCGGCGCTGCACACCACCGGCACCGTGGGCGACGGCGACCGCAGCATCGTGGTCGCCCTGACGCTGCAGCCCGTCGGCACCACCGCCGACGCCGCGTACGCGGCCGTCGACGACCTCGTCCGCTCCCTCCCGGTGCCCGGCGCGACGCCGAGGCGGCCACCGGCGTAGGGCCTGCCCGATGGATCCCCGCGCCCCTGACGGGGCGTCCCGCACCGCCGTGGCGGAGCCGCGAGCGCTCGTCCGGGCAGGTGATATATCGAGGCCATCGACGGCGGTCGCCCGCCGACGGGTGCCCCGCCGCGCGACGATGCCCGGGCCGGGTCGTGCACTGCCGTCCCCGGTTCCGACCGTCGTCGTCGCGTGGAGGTGCCGTGTATACCGCCGAGCTCGCTGTCAAGACCCTCGAACCCACCGCCCAGGAGGACCAGTTGGCGGAGGACTACGCCAGCATCCTCGACACCGTCGCCCACATCGACCGGAGCCTGCGGGACGGTGAGTGGCACAGCGTCCGGGACGGCCTCGACCAGCTCATCAGCGCCGCCGAGGACATGTGGTCCTCGCTCTCCGCCTCCGATCCCGGAGCCGAGGACCCGGACGAGGACTTCGACGACGGCCGGCCGGACCCGGCCCTGGACACCGACACCGCGAAGGTGCGCCAGCTCGTCGCTGTCTACACCGAGCCCCACGCCCTCGGCCGCACTCTCTACCCGGTGAGCGACATCAACGACCCGCAGCTGCGTGCCGCGGTGGAGCGCGAGGACGCCGGGCAGGAGCCCGTACGGGAACAACAGGGCGTATCCGCCGAACTCGTTCACTGAAACCCTGCACCGTGTGCCGCCATCGCGGACCCCGGCACGACCACGCCAGCGGATCGGGTAATATTCCTATCGCGCCGCTAGCTCAGTTGGTCAGAGCAGCTGACTCTTAATCAGCAGGTCCGGGGTTCGAGTCCCTGGTGGCGCACTGGACAGTGAGGGCCCCGCCGACCGGCGGGGCCCTCGTCCGTGTGTCAGCGGCCGGCGGGCGGTGCCGGTTCGACGGCGGAGCGGAGCAGGCCGCGGGAGACGGCGGTCGCCCCGGCCTGGAACCGGCTCGTGGCGTCCAGTTCGTCCATGATGTCGGCGATATGACGCCGGGTCGTGCGCAGGGACATGCCGAGGCGGCGTGCGATCGCCTCGTCCTTCAGGCCGGCCGCGAGCAGTTGCAGGATCGTCTCGTCGACCTCCCGGGCCACCTGCTCCAGACCCTGGCCGGCGGCGTCGGCGAACGGGGTCGCACGGTCCCAGGTCTGCTCGAAGATCTCGCACAGGTAGGCCACGGTGGACGGTTCGCGGATCACCACGGCACCCCAGGAGCCGTCCGCGACGGGGATGAAGGCGAGCTCCCGGTCGAAGGCGATGAGCCGGCCGAACAGTTCGTGCGCGGTGCGGTACCGGGCGCCCAGGGCGGAGGCGGCGGCGACGTAGGCCTGGCTGGGGCCGTTGAAGCGGGCCGTGTGGTGGTAGAGCGTACGGATCCGGATGCCGCGCTCCAGCATGGCCCGGTCGCGGCCGAGGGCCTCCTCCATGGCCGCGGGCACCCGGGAGCCGCCGCCCGGCTGGCTGGTGAGCATCTCCTCGCGGCAGCGCGACGAGGCCAGGTTGAGCGCGTCGCGCACCTCCTCCAGGCTCTCGACGACCTCCACCGCCGCGGTGCGCGAGCGGCGTTGGTGGTAGTACGGCACGAAGCGGTCGAGCTCCTCGCGGAGCGTGGCAAGCTCCTGCTGCTGCTCGCGGATCCGGGCCTCCAGCGGCGCGGACAGCCGCTCCGCCGCCTGCTCGGGCGCCACCGCGAAGCCCGCCCCCGGGTCGTCCGGGCTCTGCCGCACCAGACCCGCCGCGAGCAGCCGCTTCATGCCGAGCCCGGCCTCCTCCGGGGGGAGCCCGGTGCCCGCGGCGACCGCCCCGGGATCCGTCAGGCGGTGCTCCAACACCCAGGCATAGACAGTCAGGTCGGCATCCTGCAGGCCGTTCACGGCCCAACTCCAGCCACTCTGACCTATTTCTTCCACATCCGTCCCCGGGTCGCTTTGCTGCCAGACAGTTTGGTGAGGCATTCGCCCCATAGCGTCAGGATAGGCACCCGCACAGACTGTTCGTACCACCGCACAGCAGAGGCCCCCGCGATCCGGGGCCCGTACCGAGCACCCGAGGACCGTCATGAACCCCCCCAAGCTGCCCAAGAAGTCCGCCCTGGCCGTCCTGGCCGTCGCGCTGCTGGCCGTCGCCGCGCCCACTGCGTCCGCGAGTCCGGCCCCGGCCGCCGCCGATCAGCCGCACAAGATCGTGATCACGGGCCAGACCGGTCCCCGGGGCGGCGGCCACCACACGGCCGACAGCTCCTGGGGCGGCTGACCGGCCCGGTCCCCGCGCACCTCCTTCTCCGCCACCCCCCTGCCATCGGAGCCCGACATGCCGGACACCGCCGTCTCCCCGCCCGTGTTCTCCCGCCGTGAGCAGGAAGTGCTCGTGCTGCTCGCCCGCGGCGAGACCTACGGGACCATCGCACGGCAGATGGGGCTCAGCCCCCATACCGTCGACACCTATCTCCGCCGCCTCCGCAGCAAGACGGGCGCCGCCAACCGCACCCAACTCGCCTTCCACGCCTTCCGCCTGGGCTACGGGGCCTAGGGTGCGTCCGGCGGATCCTCGCCCCGTCAGGGGCGCGGGGCTGTTGACATATGTGCGACTCCGCCGCGTGGGCGCGACCAGCCACGACGCTCCGGCAGTCGATGTCCCCGGGGCCTCGCCCCGGACCCCTGGGTAGTGCGTCGGCTGCAGGCCGGCTGTGGCTGGTCGCGCAGTTCCCCGCGCCCCTGACGGGGTGCTGTGGTGCCGCACGACGAAGATCTGCCGGACACGCCCTGACCCCCGCCCCCGCCGGGCTCCCGCGGCGGCGCGCGTCCACCCCTGTCGCGCCGGTCCGTCGCCGACGGCCGTTCCCCTGCACCCAGCCGTGCACGGGAACGGCCGTCGCCGTGTTTCCCCGGCCGTTCCCGTGTCACGTGAATCCGGTACCGGACATGCGGTAACCGCCCTGCGTGTAACGGAATTCCGTGGCTGTACCGGCCGTGCGGTGCCCGGCATGCTCGTTACTGCCACCGGGAATTCCGGCGGGCCGAGAATTCCGGACGAGGAGTGCTTTCCCGTGTGCCTGGGGGCAGCAGTGCAGCAGGAGTGTCCGCCGCAAGGGCAACCGGACGGATTCCAGAGGGAACTGGCCCGTTTCCTCCGGGGGCACCTCGGGTGCGGTCCGGGCCTGCTCTGGCCGGAGTACGAGGACGGCGACCCCGCGGACTGGGACCGCCCCTGGGCGGACCGGCTGGCCACCGGGCTCACCCGCCTCCTGGGCCGCCCCGTGCACCATGTGCCCGGCGACTCCGCCCGGTACGTCACGGCCGGCCCCGAAGCGCAGCACGACCTGCTCGTCCTCCAGGCCACGGGGGGAAGCGGCTGGCACCTGCTCCCGCCCGACGGGCCCGACGTCCCGCCGCGGGCCCTGCGGCTGCGCGGCGGCGAGGCGCTCTACATTCCGGCCGGCTGCCCGGCAGCCGTCCGGCAGCGGGCCGGCGCACGTCACCTGCGCTTCGTCATCGGCGCCCCGGGCTGATCCACGGTCCCGCCCGGATCCACCCATCGGAAAGCGTTGCACGACCCCAGGGAATTCATCGTGTCCATTGACGACCGCCCCGATTCCGCACTCGGCCCCCACGATTCCGGGAATTCCTTTCCGGCGTCCCGGGAACAGCGCAGGATGTATTTTCTGCACCGGCTGGAGGACGGCGGAACCGCGTACCACATGCCCGTCTTCCACGCCTTCGACGGCCCGGTCGACGGCGCCGTCCTCGCCGAGTGCGCCCAGCGGCTGCTGGACCGGCACGAGGCCCTGCGCACCCGGTTCGCGCTGCAGGACGGCGAACTGTTCCAGGTCGTCGACGACGATGCCCGGCTCGTGTGGCACACCGCCGACGCCGCCGGGGCGGAGGACGTCGAACGCTGGATGGAGGCCGAGCACCGCCGGCCCTTCGACCTGCACACCGGACCGCTCTTCCGCGCCGGACTGCTCACGGCTCCGGACTCCGCGTACCTCGTGCTGAACATGCACCACATCGTCGCGGACGGCTGGTCGGTCGGCGTCATGATGCGCGAACTCCTGAGCGACTACGCGGCACTGACAGGTGACGGTGCACCGGACACCTCGAAGGCCTCGGACGAGGAGCCCGGTTTCCAGTACGCCGACTACGCCGCCTGGCAGGAGGAGTGGCTGGACAGCCCGGCCGCACAGCGCCGGCTCGCCTACTGGGCCGCACAACTCGCCGGAGAACTGCCGCAGTCCGCCCTGCCGCGCGACCACCGCTCGCCGGCCCCCGGCCTCCGCGACACCGCCGCCCTGCACGAGTTCCCCGTCCCGGCGCCCGCCCTCGACGCCCTGCGCGCCCTGTGCCGGGAGACCGGCAGCACGCTCTACACGGGCATGCTCGCCGTGTTCCAGGTGCTCATGAGCCGGTACACGGGACAGGACGACGTCCTCGTCGGAACCCCGGTCGCCAACCGCAACCGCAAGGAGTTCCAGGACACCGTCGGCCTGTTCGTCAACACCGTGGTCATCCGCTCCGGTCTCGCCGACGGCCCCTCCTTCCGGGAGCACCTGGAGCGCGTCCGCGACACGGTCCTCGACGCCCAGGACCACCAGGACCTGCCGTTCGAACGGATCGTGGAGCACCTCAACCCCGAACGCACCGGCGACGGCGCCCCCCTGTTCCACGTGATGTTCGGCCACCACGACGAGAGCGGCATGACACAGGGCCTGCCCGGCCCCCGCGCCCGGTACGTCGAAGGCCCCGCAGGCAGCGCCAAGTTCGACCTGACCTTCGACGTCGTGGAGGGCGACGACGGCGTCCGGTGCCGGCTGGAGTACCACGCCGGTCTCTACGAGGCCGCCACCGTCGAGCGGTTCGCCCGCCACTACCGGCGGCTGCTGGTGGAGGCCACGGCCCGCCCGGCGCTGTCCGTCCACGACCTGCCCATGCTCGCCGACGACGAACAGCGAGCCATCGGCACACCGCTGCCCTCCGCGGCCGCGGACCCCGGCCTCTGCGCCCACGAACTCTTCGCCCGGCACGCGGCCCGCACGCCCGACGCCGTCGCCCTCGTCCACGAAGGCACCCGCCTCACCTACCGCGAACTCGACCGGCAGGCCAACCGAATCGCCCACCGGCTGCGCGCCCTGGGTGTCGGCCCCGACACGCTCGTGGGCCTGTGCATCCGCCGCTCACCGGAACTGGTGACCGGACTGCTCGGCATCCTCAAGGCCGGCGGCGCCTACCTGCCGCTCGACCCCGACAACCCGCCCGAGCGGCTGCGCTACATCATCGGCGACGCACAACTGACCCACCTCGTCGGCACGTCCGACACCGCACCCCTGTGGGACGGCCTGCCGCTGCACGCGATCGACCTGACGGCCGACGCCGCGTCCCTCGCCGCCGAGCCGGACACCGCGCCGGACACCGGGGTGACCCCGGACCACCTCGCCTACGCCATCTACACCTCCGGATCCACCGGCCGCCCCAAGGGCACCCTCATCCCGCACCGGAACATCACCCGGCTCTTCTCCGCCACCGACCACTGGTTCGGCTTCGGCCCCGACGACGTCTGGACGCTCTTCCACTCGGTCGCCTTCGACTTCTCCGTCTGGGAGCTGTGGGGCGCGCTCGCCCACGGCGGCCGCCTCGTGGTGGTGCCCTATGGGACCAGCCGTTCCCCCGAGGACTTCCACCGGCTGCTGCGCACCGAACAGGTCACGGTGCTCAACCAGACGCCGTCCGCCTTCTACCAGCTGGCCCGCGCCGACGCCCTGCACACCCCGGACGGGGACGGCGAACTCGCCCTGCGGTACGTCGTCTTCGGCGGCGAGGCGCTGGACGTGGCCGCGCTCGCCCCGTGGTTCGACCGGTACCCGGACACCGCGCCGCAGCTGGTGAACATGTACGGCATCACGGAGACCACCGTGCACGTCACCTACCGGCCGCTGACCGCGCGCGACGCCCGGGAGGGCCGCGGCAGCGTCATCGGTGTGCCCATCCCCGACCTGCGGTTGCACCTGCTCGACCGGCACGGCCGGCCCGTACCGCCCGGCGTGGCGGGGGAGTTGTTCGTCGGCGGGGCCGGACTGGCCCGCGGCTACCTCGGACGTCCGGGCCTGACCGCCGAGCGGTTCCCCGCCGACGCGTCCGCGGACCGGCCCGGTGACCGCCTCTACCGCACGGGGGACCTGGCCCGCGTGCTCGCCGACGGCGAGCTCGAATACCTGGGGCGCATCGACGACCAGGTCAAGATCCGGGGCTTCCGCATCGAGCTGGGCGAGGTCGAGGCCGCCCTCGCGGCCCACCCGCTGGCCGACGCCGCGGTCGTGCTCGTCCGGCCCGACGCCACCGGAGCGGACATGCTCGTCGGCTATGTCGCCGTCGCGTCCGGCACCCCGGAGGGCGAGCCCGGCGTGGAGGCCCTGCGCGAGCACCTCGCCCGGCGCATCCCCTCCTACATGATCCCCGCCGCGTTCGTGCTGCTTCCCGGGTTCCCCCTGACCCCCAACGGCAAGGTGGACCGCCGCCGGCTGCCGGACCCGGCCCTCGCCGCGGCCGGCGCGGACACGGCGTACGAGCCGCCGCAGGGCCCCGTCGAGACCGTCCTCGCCGAGGTCTGGCAGCAGGTGCTCGGCCGGGAGCGGGTGGGCGCGAACGACAACTACTTCGCCCTCGGCGGCGATTCGATCCGCAGTATCCGGCTGCTGGCACAGGCCCGGGAACGGGGACTGGAGTTCAGCGTCGCCGACGTGATGCGCCATCAGACCGTCCGCAGACTGGCCGCCGTGGCCACCGCGTCCGGCACCGGCACCGCCCTGGCGCCCTTCGCCCTGCTGTCCGACGAGGACCGTGCCGCCCTGCCCGACGGGCTGGACGACGCCTACCCGATGACCCGGCTCCAGGCCGGCATGCTCTTCCACAGCGACCTGCCCGCCGACGGGACCCTCTACCACAACGTCGCGAGCCACCACGTGCGGGCGGCCTACGACGAGCAGGCCTGGCGCGACACCGTGGCCCTGCTGGCCCGCCGCCACGAGATGCTGCGCACCTCCTTCGAGCTGAACGGGTTCGGCGAACCCCTGCAGCTCGTGCACCGGGACGCCGCGCCCGTCATCACCTTCGAGGACCTGACCGCGCTGGACGAGGACGGGCAGCGGGCGGCCGTCGCAGCACACTACGAGGCCGAGCGGCGCCGCCCGTTCGACTGGCGGCAGGCACCCCTGCTCCGCTTCCACGTGCAACGCCGGCCGGGCGGCACCTTCCAGCTCTTCATGGCCGAGCACCACGCGGTCATGGACGGCTGGAGCGAGCGGTCACTGTTCACGGAGCTGAGCACCTGCTATCTCGACCTCATCGCCGGACGGGACGCGGCCGCCGAAGGCCCCCGCTCGCGCTTCGCCTCCTTCGTCGCCCTCGAACGCGCCGCCCTCGACAGCGGGGAACAGCAGCGGTTCTGGGCGGAGCAGACGGCGGACATGGCCGTCACCCGGCTGCCCCGTCTGCGGCAGGCGGGCGGCCCCGCCCGGATGAGCTGGCACCTCGCGCCCCTGCCGGACGGTCTGCACCCACAACTGGCCGCTCTGGCGCGGGAGTCGGGCGTCCCGCTGCGCACCGTCCTGCTCGCCGCGCACCTGCGGGTGATGGCACTGCTGGGCGGCACCGACGACGTCACCACCGGCGCGGTCTTCAACGGGCGCACCGAGGAGACCGACGGCGACCGGACCGTCGGCATCTTCCTCAACACCCTGCCCTTCCGGCTGACCCTGCCCGGCGGCAACGGGCGCACGTTCGTCCAGGCGGTCGCGGAGCAGGACCTGCGCATCCAGGAGCACCGCCGCTACCCGCTGGCGGAGATCGTGCGGACCGCGGGCGGCACGGCCCTCTTCGAGACCTTCTTCAACTTCACCCACTTCCACGTCGAGCAACAGGCCCCGGCAGCAGGCGACTTCGCCGTCCTTGCGGAGGACGGCGAGGCCGGGACCGACTTCGCCTTCGGCGCGGAGTTCTCCGTCACCCCCGACGGCGAGCGGCTGGAGCTCGGACTGCGCTACGACGCCGCACAGTTCACCGAGGAGCAGATAGCGGCCGCCCACGGCTACTACGCCACGGCACTGGGCCTGCTGGCCGACGCGCCGGACGCGGACTTCCTCGCAGCCGACCTGCTCTCCGAGGCGGAGCGCCGCACCCTCGCGCAGTGGAACGCCACGGACGCCGTGTACGACGCCCCGCACCTGCTGCACCGGCTGATCGAGCAGCAGGCCGGGGCGACGCCGGACGCACCCGCCGTGCGCTTCGAGGGCCGGAGCGCGACGTACCGGGAGCTCGACGCACAGGCCGGCCGGCTCGCCGCCGCCCTGCGCGAACACGGCGCAGGGCCGGGGACGTTCGTCGGTGTCCTGCTGGAACGCTCGCACGCCCTGCCCGTCACCCTGCTGGGCATCCTCAAGTCCGGCGCGGCCTACGTGCCGCTGGACCCCGGCCACCCCGAGCCGCGCGTGACCGCCCTGCTGGCCGAGGCCGGCATCGGGCTCGTCGTCACCGACGAGCGCTGGACGGAGCCCCTGCAGCGCGCGGGCGTCCGGGCCGTCCGGCCGGATGCCACCGCGTCGCACGAGACGCCCGGCAGTGCGGCGGGACCGGACGACCCCGCGTACATGATCTTCACGTCGGGCTCCACGGGGAAGCCCAAGGGCGTCGTGGTCTCCCACCGCGCCATCTGCAACCGGCTGTTGTGGATGCAGGACGCCTACGCCCTGCAGCCCCTGGAGCGCGTGCTGCAGAAGACGCCCTACACCTTCGACGTCTCGGTGTGGGAGTTCTTCTGGCCCCTGATGACCGGCGCCACCCTCGTCCTGGCCCGGCCCGGCGGCCAGCGCGACCCCGAGTATCTGGCGCGCACGATCCGCGAGGAGCACATCAGCACCGTGCACTTCGTGCCCTCGATGCTGAGCGTCTTCCTGGAGGAGCCCGCAGTGGCCCGCTGCACCGGCCTGACCCGGGTGGTGTGCAGCGGCGAGGCCCTGCCGTACGAGGTGCAGAGCCGCTTCTTCGAGCGGCTGCCGGACGCCGGGCTGCACAACCTGTACGGGCCGACGGAGGCCGCGGTCGACGTCACGTACTGGAGCTGCCACGAGGACGGCACCGGCGTGGTGCCCATCGGCCGGCCCATCGCCAACATGCGCACCCACGTCCTCGACCGGCGCCTGCACGAAGTGCCCCTGGGCGTGACCGGGGAGCTCTACCTCGAAGGCGTCGGCCTGGCCCACGGCTACCACGGGCAACCGGAGCTGACCGCCGAGCGCTTCGTCACGCACACCGGCCGCGACGGGGCGACCCGCCGCCTCTACCACACCGGCGACCTGGCCCGGCACCGGCCCGGCGGCGAGCTGGAGTACGCGGGACGCACCGACCACCAGCTGAAGATCCGCGGCTTCCGGGTCGAACCCGGCGAGATCGAAGCCGTGTTGACGGAACATCAGGAAGTGCGCGAATGCGCCGTCCTGCTGCGCGGCGAGCGGCTGACCGCCTACGTCGTCGCCGTCACCGGGCACGCGGCGGACCCCGCCGGTCTCGCCGGGTTCGCCCGGCAGCACCTGCCCGAGTACATGGTCCCCACGGCCTGGGTGGCACTCGGCGCCCTGCCGCTGACCGCCAACGGCAAGCTCGACCGGGCCGCCCTGCCCGAGCCCGACGCCGCGGCGGTCACCGGCGGCCGGATCCCGGCACCGCCGCGGGACGAGACCGAGTCGCGCCTGATCGGCATCTGGGAACGGCTGCTGGACGGCGGCCCGGTCGGCATCCACGACGACTTCTTCGCCGTCGGCGGCCACTCCATCGCGGCCCTCCGGCTGATCGGCCGCATCAACGAGGAGTTCGGCGAGCGGCTGAGCGTCTCCGCCGTCCTGGAGCACCCGACCGTCGCCCGGCAGGCCGCCCTTCTCGGGGACACCGCACGCCGGACCCCCGACGACGGCGTGGTGCTCCTGCGCCCCGGCGGCGACCGGCCCCCGCTGTTCCTGCTGCACCCCGTCGGCGGCCACGTCTTCTGCTACCGGGCCCTGGCCACCGCCCTGGGCACCGGCCGGCCCGTCCACGGCCTGACCGCCCCCGGACTGGCCGAGGACGCCCGCGAGTTGCAGCCCCGCACCGTCGAGGACCTCGCCGCGGCCCACGTCCTGGCCCTGCGCCGGGTGCAGCCCGCCGGGCCGTACCACCTCGCCGGCTGGTCCTTCGGCGGACTGCTCGCCTACGAGGCGGCCGCCCAACTGCGCGCCGGGGGCGAGGAGGTGGCCACCGTCGCCCTGCTCGACAGCTCCTACCCGGACCCGCAGAACGTCCCCGGCGACGAGGCCGGAATGCTGGAGTGGTTCTACGAGGACCTGGCACGGGCGGCCGGCTCCGACTTCGACGACGCCTCCCGCAGCGCCCTGCGCGCGGCACTGGACGCCGCGTCCGACGCCGGCGACCGGCTGAAGGCCCTGGCCGCACAGGCCGCCGAGGAGCAGGTCGCCCCCGGGCTCGACGCCGCCCGGCTGGCCCGCCACTACGCGGTCTTCCGCACCGGCATCCTCGCCGCCGCGCAGTACCGGCCGCCGGTCCTGGCCGGCCCGGTGCTCCTCCACCAGAGCACCGACGGCGCCGCCCTGGACTCCGCACGCCGCTGGGCCGCACGCGTCGACGGCGGCCTCACCGTCCACGACAGCGACGCCGACCACTACACGCTGATGCGCTTCCCGCACATCACGGCCGTCGCCGACACCCTGTGACCCCCGGCAGACCTGCCCCCGAACCGAGAACGGAACACCACGTGACGAGCGAAGAAGACGACCGGCCGGCCGCACTGAGCGGCCGGATCGCCGGCGGCCCGAGCGCACTGCTGCACGACGAGGTGCTCGAGCCCCAGTTCCGCTTCGAGTCCCGCCACCTGATCGGCCACTACGTCGCCATCGAGAAGGTGCTGGCCGCCGAGTACGAGCGGATGGACATCCTGACGCCCGGCGAGGCGCACGCCATCGCCGCCCGGCTCGACGGCGTCGGCACCGCCACCCTCACCGCCCGGCCCGGCGCCAACATGTCCGACATCGCCTTCGCCCTGGAGCGCCACGTCGAGGAGGGCCTGGAACGGCCCGTCGCCCGCTGGCACGTCGACCGCAGCCGCAACGACCTCCAGTCCTGCGCCCAGCTGATGTTCGGCCGGGACCGGCTCGCGGGCTTCGCCCGCAGTCTGCTCGAACTGGGCGCGGCCGCACGCGACTTGGCGGAGGCCACCCGCGAACTGCCCATGCCCGGCTACACCCACTTCCAGGCCGCCCAGGTCATCACCCCCGGCTTCTACCTCGCCGCGGTCGGCGAGCAGGTGCTGCACACCGCGCGGCGGCTGCTGGCCACCTACGACGGTATCGACGCCTGCCCGCTGGGCGCCGGCGCCATGGCGGGCCAGGAACTGCCCTGGGACCGCGACCGGATGGCCCGCCTGCTGGGCTTCGCCCGGCCCCAGCCCAGCGCCCTGACCTCCGTCGCCTCCCGGCGCTGGAGCGCGGAGAGCACCGCGGAGCTCGGCCTCCTCGGCGCCGCCCTCAGCCGCTTCGCCACCGACCTGCTGACCTGGGGGAGCAGCGAGTACGGGTTCATCGAGCTGCCCGACGAGCTGTCCGGCATCTCCTCCGCCATGCCGCAGAAGAAGAACTACCCGGTCCTCGAACGCATCCGGGGCCGCACCGCGCACCTGGGCGCCTTCCACCTCGACGCCCTGCTCGGACAGCGCAACACCCCCTTCTGCAACCTGGTCGAGGTCTCCAAGGAGGCCAACACGCACCTGCTGGACGCCTTCGAGTCGGCCCACGGCACGGTCCGGCTGTTCACCGAGGTGCTGCGCCGCCTGTCCTTCCGGCCGGAGCGCATGCGCGAGGCCTGCGAGCGCGAGTTCCTCGGCGGGTTCAGCCTCGCCAACGCGCTGACCCTGACGGCCGGTGTGCCCTGGCGCACCGCCCAGGTCGTCGCCGGGCGGTACGTCGTCCTGGCCGCCGGGGCGGGCCTCGCCCCCGCCCCGGGCGACCCGGCCCTGCTGGAGGCGGCCGCCGCGGAGAAGGGCGTGACCGTCACCGGAGCGGCCGCCCTGCTCGCCGAGGCCTTCGACGTCCGGCGCGGACTGGAGCGCATGTCCTCGGCCGGCTCGGCCCACCCCGAGGCCGTGCGGCGGCTGTTGGAGGAGCTGGACGCGGAGCACGTCCGGCTGAGCACGGAGTGGGACCGGCGCGCAGCGGCGGTACGGGCCGGGGCGGACGAGACGGATCAGGTGCTGGGACTTGCCGAAGCCGCGCCCCGTCAGGGGCGCGGGGAACTGCGCGACCAGCCACGGACGACCCGCAGCCGTAGTGAGGCGTGGGAGCGGGGTGAGAACAATGTCGGGACCGACGACGGCGCACGCCGCGAGCACTGAAGGCCTCGCGTCCACGGCCCAACGGACCGGCGAGGGGCGGGCGTTCGGCACCTTCGGCGAGCTGCTCCAGGGCGCCCTGCCCGGACCCGGCGGCGACTTCCTCGTCACCTTCCCCCTCGCCCGCTGGTCGACCGCCGTCTTCCGCCACCGGCCCGGCGCCCGCGGCGTGACCGTGCACCCGGCCCACAAGGGCAAGTCCCGTGCCGTGGCCGAGCAGGTGCTCGCCGCACTCGGGATGCCCGGCGGCGGCGATCTGGAGATCTCCGCCGACCTGCCCGAGGGCAAGGGCCTGGCCAGCTCCTCCGCCGACCTCGTCGCCACCGTGCGCGCGGTCGCCGCGGCCTGGGGCGTGCGCTTCCGGCCCGCCGAGATCGAGGCGTTCCTGCGTGGCATCGAGCCCGCGGACGGGGTGATGTACGACGAGATCGTCGCCTTCCACCACCGCGAGGTCCGGCTGGCCCGCCGGCTCGGCACGCTGCCGCCGCTCGCCGTCGTCGCCCACGACGAGGGCGGCCAGGTCGACACCGTCACGCACAACCGCCGGCCCCGGACCTTCGACGCGGCGTCCCGGCACGAGTACGCCGCCCTGCTCGACCGCCTGACCACGGCCGTCGCCGACGGCGACCTGCGCACCGTCGGCGCCGTCGCCACCCGCAGCGCCGAGCTCAACACCCGGCTGCGCCCCCGCGGCGGATTCGCGGAACTGCACGCGCTCTGCCGCGAGGTCGACGGCCTCGGCCTGGTCCTCGCCCACAGCGGCACCATGCTCGGCATCCTCCTGGAGGCCGCCGACCCGGCCCTGGAGAGCAAGACGCAGCACGTCCGCGCCGCCTGCACGGCCCTCGGCGGCGAGGTCTCCGTGCACCGCTCCCTGGGCACGGGCGACATCTGGAGCCCTGCAACGGCCGCCCCCGAGCCCGTACTTGCCCGCCCCCACCGTCCGGAGTACTGACCATGCTGTTCGACACCATGACCGAGGCCATCGGTCACACCCCCCTGGTGCGCCTGCGCATCGGCGCGGACCGGGGCGTGGAGGTCTACGCCAAGCTGGAGCTGCAGAACCCCTTCGCCATGAAGGACCGGGTGGCCCGCCACATCGTCCAGGAGGCCCGCCGGCTGGGCGTCCTGCAGCCCGGGGCGCCCGTCATCGAGAGCTCCTCGGGCACCATGGCCCTCGGCGTCGCCCTCGTCGGCCGTTCGCTCGGGCACCCGGTGCACATCGTCACCGACCCCCGCATCGACCCCGTCACCCTCGCCAAACTCCGTGCCCTGGGCTGCGAGGTGCACATCGTGCAGGCCATGACCAGCCACGGCTGGCAGAGCGCCCGCCTGGAGCGGCTTGCGGAGCTGATGCGCGACCTGCCCGGCGCCTTCTGGCCCCAGCAGTACGCCAACCCCGACAACCCCGGCGCCTACCGCACCCTCGCCGCCGAACTCCTCGCCGACCTCGGCCCGTTCGACACCCTCGTCGGCGCCGTGGGCAGCGGCGGATCCCTGTGCGGCTCGGCCCGCGCCCTCAAGGAGTCCCTGCCCGGACTGCGCGTCGTCGGCGTCGACTGCGTCGGCAGCGCCCTGTTCGGCCAGCCCGATGTGCCGCAGCGGCTGCAGAGCGGGCTCGGCAACAGCCTCCTGCCCAAGAACCTCGACCGCCCGCTCGTCGACGAGGTCCACTGGCTCAACGACCACGAGGCCTTCGCCGCCGCCTGGGACCTGGCCCGCGAACAGCAGATCTTCGCCGGCAACACCTCGGGCTCGGTCTACCGCGTGCTCGGCGGCCTCGCCGCCGAAGCCGCCCCCGGCACCCGCATCGTCGGCATCTTCCCCGACCGCGGCGACCGTTACGCCGACACCGTCTACAGCGAGGAGCACTGGGCCGGACACCGCCTGGAGCAACTGCCGGTGAACCCCGCGCCCGAGGCAGTCGCTCCCGGCGAGACCGCCCTGGCCTGGTCCCGCATGCCGCTGCAGCGGCCGCAGGAGCTCAGGCGGCACCTGGTGTTCGTGGAGTCCAACACCACCGGCACCGGCATGCTCGCCCTCGGCCTCGCCCGTGAACTGGACACCGTGCCCGTCCTGCTCACCAACGACCCCGCCCGCTACGCCGGACTGCAGGAGACCGGCTGCGAGGTCATCGTCTGCGACACCAACTCCCAGCCGGAGCTGCGCCGTACGGTCCAGGAGCGGTTCCGCCGCGAGGAGCTCGCCGGTGTCACCACCACCAGCGACTTCTACGTACCCGCCGTGGCCTCCCTGGCCCGCTGGCTGGGCCTGCCCGGCAACCCCGAGGAGGCCGTGACCCGTTGCCGCGACAAGGCCGACCTGCGGCGGACCCTGCACCGTGCCGGCGTGCGCCAGCCCCGGTTCGAGGTCGTCACGGAGGCGGCCGGCGTGGCGGCGGCGGTGGCCCGCATCGGACTGCCCTGCGTGGTCAAGCCCGTCGACGACTCCGGCTCCACCAACGTCCTGCTGTGCGCCGACGAGCCCACCGCGACCGCCCAGGCCGAACGGATCCTCGCGATCACCGAGAACGTGCGCGGCATGCCCACCGCCCGGGCCGTGCTCGTCGAGGAGTACCTGGACGCGCCCGAGTACAGCGTGGAGATGTTCACCTGGGACGGCGGCACCGAGTGCGTGGGCATCACCGCCAAGTCCGTCACCGGGGCACCGCACTTCGTCGAGCACCGCCACCTCTTCCCCGCCGACCTCCCGGCGCCCGTCGCCCAGGAGATCACCGAGACCGTCCGCAGCGCCCTGGACGCCGCCGGCATACGCCTCGGCGCCACGCACACCGAGGTGCGGCTCACCGCGGAGGGCGCCGCCGTCATCGAGATCAATCCGCGCCTCGCCGGCGGGATGATCCCCGAACTCGTCCGCCTCGCAAGCGGCGTACGCCTGCTCGAACAGCAGCTCCGGGTCGCGCTGGGACTCCCGCCCCGCCTCAAGCCCGACCGCCACGGCCACGCCGGCATCCAGTTCCTGCTCGCCCCACAGGACGGGGTCCTGGCCGCCGTCGAGGGCACCGAGGAGGCCGCGGCCGTCGAGGGCGTCGAGACCGTCACCGTCACCGCCGCACCCGGCAGGCCCGTACACCGCCCGCGCAGCGCCGCCGACCGGCTGGGCCACGTCATCGCCCGGCACGACAGCGGACAGGACGTGACCCGGGCGCTCGACACGGCCGGCGAACGGCTGCGCATCGTCACCGACTGACTCTGCTTGCCCGTCATTTGCCCCACTCAGGAATCCGAGGAACCACAGCCATGAGCAACCCCTTCGAGAACGACGCCGCCCCCTACCTCGTGCTCAGGAACCACGAGAACCAGCACTCCCTCTGGCCCGCCGCCACCGCCGTCCCGGACGGCTGGACCCGCGTGCACGGCGAGGACACCCGCCAGGGATGCCTGGACCACGTCGAGGCCCACTGGACGGACATGCGCCCCGCGAGCCTGGTGGCCGCCCTCGGGGACCCGCGTCCCTGACCTCGGAACCCGCGAAGACCGAGGAGAACTGCGGAGAACCGTGGAGAACCACCATGCCTGACGCACCGAGCACCGCCACCGCCGAGGACACCCTCCGCGCCCTGTTCGCGGAGGTCCTCGGGGTCCCGGAGGCCGGCCCCGACGACAGCTTCACCGGGCTGGGCGGGGACAGCATCCTGGCCATCCAGCTGGTCAGCCGAGCCCGGCTGGCCGGGCTCGTCCTCAGCACCCGCGACGTGCTGCGCAAGGACACCGTCCGCGCCCTGGCCGCCGCGGCCCGCGAGCCCGAGCGCACCGCCCCGGCGGATCCGCCGCAGCGCACCGGCCGGATCACCCCCACCCCGATCATGCACTGGCTGCGCGAACTGGGCGGCCCCGTGGACACGTACCACCAGTCCCTGGTGGTCCGCACCCCCGCCGGGCTGCAGCAGGAGGCCCTGGAGACGATCCTGCAGGCCCTGCTCGACACCCACGACGCCCTGCGGCTGCGGCTGCCCTCGGGCACCGCGTCCGCGGTGTGGGAGCCGGTGATCGAGCCGCCGGGGGCCGTCGCCGCGGCCGGCCTGCTCGTCCGTGCCGACGCACGGGACGTGGACGATGCCGCCCTGCCGGAGATGATGAAGCGTCATATAGCCGTAGCGCGAGGTCTGTTGGCCCCGCAGGACGGCGTCATGCTCCGGGCGGTGTGGCTGGACCGGGGGCCCGGCCGGCAGGGCCGGCTCGCCCTGCTCGTCCACCACCTCGTCGTCGACGGCGTCTCCTGGCGCATCCTCCAGGACGACCTCGTCACCTGCTGGGAGGCGCTGTCCCGGGGCGAGCAGCCCCGGTTGGAGCCCGCCCGCACCCCCTTCGCGCACTGGTCGGCCGTCCTCGCCACCGAGGCCGGCCGCGGCCGGCGGATGGCGGAGGCCGATGCCTGGCACGACACGCTGCGCAGCGACCCCGCCCCGCTCGGCGGGATCTGCGCCCTGGACCGGCTGGCCCCGGAGCGCGCGGAGTGCACCTTCACCGTCACCCTGCCCTCCGAGGTCACCGTCCCCCTGCTGACCGGCGCCCCGTCCCTCGTCAACGGCACGGTCAACGACGTCCTGCTGACCGGCCTGGCCCTGGCCGTCCTCGCCTGGCGGCGCGGGCAGGGCGGCGGCGCGGACGACGGAGGAGCGGTGCTGGTCGACCTGGAGGGCCACGGCCGCGAGGAGCTGATCGAGGGTCTGGACCTCTCCCGCACGGTCGGCTGGTTCACCTCCGTGTACCCCGTCCGCTTCGAGCTCGGTGCGGTGGACACCGACGACGCGCGCTCCGGCGGCGCGGCCGTCGGAGCCGCCCTGCGGCAGGTCAAGGAGGCCCTGCGGGCCGTCCCCGACAAGGGCATCGGCCACGGACTCCTGCGCCACCTCAACTCCCTGACCGGCCCCGGCCTCGCCGCCCGCGGCATCCCCGGGATCGGCTTCAACTACCTGGGCCGCTTCCCGATGGGCGACGAGGCCGACTGGGCGGCGGCCCCCGGGCACGACTTCGCTCTCGACTCCGCCGACGAGGGCCTGCCCATGGCGCACGCCGTCGAGGTCAACTCCGCGGCCCACGAGGGCCCCGGCGGGCTCGTCCTGACCGCCACCTGGACCTGGGCGGACAACGCCTACCGGGCCGGGCAGGTCCGGGCCCTGGCCGACGAATGGTTCGCCATGCTGACGGCCGTCGCCGCCCACGCACAACGGCCCGGTGCCGGCGGCCTGACCCCGTCCGACGTGTCCCTCTCCGGGATCAGCCAGGCCGATCTCGACGACTTCGCATCCCAGCTGGGGGAGTTGCTGTGACCCTCGTACCACCGACCGACCTCGTCCCCCTCTCCCACGCCCAGCAGCGGCTGTGGCTCCTCGCCCGCACCGGCGACGGCGCGCTCTACAACATCCCCCTCGGCCTCCGGCTGCAGGGCCGCCTGGACCGCGACGCGCTGCACGCCGCGCTCACGGATGTGACGGCACGTCATGAATCGCTGCGGACCGTCTTCCCCGAGCACGACGGACACCCCGGTCAGCTCGTCCTCGACGCCGGCAGTGTCACCCCCGCATGGACGGTGACGCACTGCCCCGCGGAGGAGCGGGAGCCGCACATCCGCAGCGCCGCCGAGTACTCCTTCGACCTGGCGGCCGAACCGCCGCTGCGCGCCGACCTCCTGGCCCACGGTGAGGAGGACCACTACCTGCTGCTGGTGCTGCACCACATCGCCGGCGACGGACACTCCATGGAACTGCTCGTGCGGGACCTCGCGGCCGCGTACACGGCACGGCTGGCGGGCGGCAGCCCCGACTGGCCCGAACTGCCCGTCCAGTACCCGGACTTCGCCCTCTGGCAGCGTGACCTGCTCGGCGACCCGGCCGATCCCGGCAGCCTCCACGCGCAGCAGCTCGGCCACTGGGCCGGGCAACTCGCCGGGCTGCCCGAAGAGCTGGACCTGCCGTTCGACCGGCCCCGCCCGGCGGCCGCGAGCCACCGCGGCGCCGTGGTCTCCGCCCGCCTCGGCGCGGACGCGCACCGGGCCCTGGCCGCGCTCGCCGGCACGCACCGGGCCACGCCGTTCATGGCGGTCCAGGCCGCCTTCGCGGCCCTGCTCACCCGGCTCGGCGCCGGGACCGACCTGCCGCTGGGCTGCCCCGTCGACGGCCGCGACGACGAGGCTCTGCAGGACCTCGTCGGCTTTTTCGTCCACACCCTCGTCGTCCGCGCCGACACCTCCGGCGACCCGTCCTTCGGCACCCTGCTGGAACGGGTGCGGGACACCGTCCTGGAGGCCCGGACCCACGCGGACGTCCCCTTCGAGGCCCTGGTCGAGCAGGTCAACCCGGCCCGGTCCCCGGCCCGGCACCCCCTGTTCCAGGTGGCCGTCGCCCAGCAGACCGGCGGCGGCACCGGGCCGCACTTCCCCGGCCTGACCGCCGCGACGGAGCCGGTGCGCACCGGGACCGCCAAGTTCGACCTCACCCTGGAGGTCGACGAGCACGACGGCCCCGGCGGGATCGGCCTCACCCTCGAATACGCCACCGACCTGTTCGACGCGGCCGGCGCGCAGCGCCTGCTCGACCGGCTGGTGCGGCTGACCGCCGCGGCGACCGCGGATCCCGGCACCCCGCTGAGCCGGCTCGACGTCCTCGACCCCGCCGAGCGCCACGCCGTCCTCACCGGCTGGCAGGGCCGCCCAGCCGCGGATGCGGAGCGCACCGTCCACGGCGTGTTCGCCGAGCAGGTCCGCACCGGACCGGACCGTCCCGCCGTCGTCTGCGGGCCGCGGCAGGCCACCTACGGCGAACTCGACGCCCACGCCGAGCGGATCGCCCGCCGGCTGACCGCCGTGGGCGTGCGCCCCGGCGACGCCGTGGCCGTCCTGATGGAGCGCTCGGTCGAACTCGTCGCGGCCTGCCTCGGCATCCTCAAGGCCGGTGCCGCCTACGTCCCCCTGGACGCCCGGGCGCCGCAGGCCCGTACCGCGGGCATCGTCGCCGACACCGGGGCCGCGGTCCTGCTCGCCGACGACGGCTCCGCCGCCGTGCCCGGCATCCGGCACACCCTGCGCATCGCGGGGGACGAGGAGGAGCCGCTGCCGCCGCTCGTCCGTACCGCGGCCGTCACCGGTCACCCCGACGCCCTCGCCTACGTGATGTACACCTCCGGGTCGACGGGCACGCCCAAGGGCGTCGCGGTCCCCCACCGCGAGGTGGTCGCGCTCGCCCTGGACCACCGCTGGCGCGGCGGGGCGCACGAGCGCGTGCTGTTCCGCTCGCCGCACGCCTTCGACGCCTCCACCTACGAGCTGTGGGTGCCGCTGCTGACCGGCGGCCTGGTCGTGGTGGCCCCGCCCGGCGAGCTGGACGTCGACGCACTGGGCCGGCTCATGGCCGAACAGCGCGTCACCGGCACCTTCCTGACGGCTGCCCTGTTCAACGTGCTCGCCGACCGCTGTCTTCCTCAACTCGCCACGCTGCGCGAGGTGATGACCGGCGGCGAGGCGGCCTCGCCGCCCGTGGTGCGCCGGGTCCTGGAGGCCTGCCCGGACACCGTGGTGACCAACGCGTACGGTCCCACCGAGACCACCACGTTCGCCGCGACCCTCGCCCTGCGCGCGGGACAGGAGGTGCCCGCCGGCCAGGTGCCCATCGGCCACCCCCTGGACGGCACCCGGCTGTACGTCCTCGACGAGCATCTCGCGCCCGTCCCGCCCGGCGTCCCGGGCGAGCTCTACATTGCCGGATCGGGCCTGGCCCGGGGCTACTTCGGCCGTCCCGGACAGACCGCCGAGCGCTTCGTCGCCTGCCCGTTCGGGCCCGCGGGGGAGCGGATGTACCGCACGGGCGACCGCGCCCGGTGGAACACCCGCGGCCAGGTGGAGTACCTCGGGCGTGCCGACCGGCAGGTCAAGATCCGCGGTTTCCGCATCGAGCCCGGCGAGATCGAGGCGGCGCTCGCCGCCCACCCCGCGGTCGGCCAGGCGGCCGTCACCGTCGTGGCCGGCCCCTCCGGCCCCGCCCTCGCCGGCTACGTCGTCCCCGCCGACGGCGCTCCCGCCCCCGAACCGGCCGACCTGCGCGGCCACTTGAGTGCAACGCTGCCGGACTACATGGTCCCCGCCGACCTCGTCACGCTCGACCGCTTCCCCGTCACGCCCAACGGCAAGCTCGACCTCGCCGCGCTCCCCGCCCCCGGGCAGGGCCCGGCCGGCGGCACGTACGCCGCGCCGCGCAGCGACAGCGAGCGGGCCCTGTGCGAGGTGTGGCAGCGCGTGCTCGGCCGCGAACGCATCGGCGTCCAGGACGACTTCTTCGACCTGGGCGGGCACTCCCTGCTGGCCACCCGGCTGCTGTCCGAGATCCGGTCCGCCCTCGGCGCCGCACCGACCGTCCGCCAGTTCTTCGCCGGTCCCACCGTCGCCGCCCTGGCCGCCCTGCTCGATGCCGGAAGCGCCCCCGCCGCCGACGAGGAACCGCCCGTCGTCCGCCGCGCCCGCCGCCGCCCCGCCCACTGACCCGCCGCACCCCGAGGAACCCACCCGCATGAGCCAGCCGACCCCGCAGTCCCGCATCGAGGACGTCCTGCCCCTGTCCCCCCTGCAGGACGGCCTCCTCTTCCACGCCCAGTACGACGAGAACGACACCGACATCTACGTCGCCCAGCTGCTGTTCCACCTCTCCGGCCCGCTCGACCCCGAACGGCTGCGCAGCGCGGCCGACGCGGTCCTGGAACGGCACGCCGTCCTGCGCGCCGGCTTCCTGCGCCGCTCGAACGGCGACCACGCCCAGGTCGTCCAGCGCGGCGTTCAAATACCCTGGACCGAAACGGACTTGACCGACCGGGACGAGGCCGCCCAGCGGGCCGCCCTCGACGCGCTGCTCCACGAGGACCGGCGGCGCCGCTTCGACCTCACCCGTGCCCCGCTGCTGCGCTTCACCCTGCTGCGCACCGGACCGCAGGAGCACCGGCTGCTCCTGACGTACCATCACATCCTCATGGACGGCTGGTCCTGGCCCGTCCTCGTCCGCGAGATGCTGGCCGTCCACCACGCGGAGCCCGGCCGGGACCCGCTGCCCGCCGTCACGCCCTACCGCTCCTTCCTGACCTGGCTCGGCGAGCGCGACCGCGAGGCGGCCCGCGAGGCCTGGGCGGGGGCGCTGGCCGGCCTGAGCGGCGGCACGCGCACCGCCCCGACGGCCCCGGGCCCCGGCGGGGTGCTGCCCGACCGGGTCGAGACCGCCCTCACCGAGGAGGCCACGGCACGCCTCACCGCCCTGGCCCGCAGCCGGCGCCTCACCCCGAGCATCGTGCTCCAGGGCCTGTGGGCGGTGCTGCTCGGCCAGCGCGTCCGCAGCGACGACGTCGTCTTCGGCGCCGTCGTCAGCGGCCGCGCCCCCGAACTGCCCGGTGTCGCCGACATCGTGGGGCTGCTCATCAACACCGTGCCGGTCCGGGTGCGCATCGACCGCGCCGAGCCCCTGACGGAACTCCTCGGACGCCTCCAGGAGGAACAGGCGCAGCTGATCGACCATCACCACCTCGGCCTCACCGAGATCCAGCAACTGGCCGGTGCAGGTGAGCTGTTCGACTCCTGCGTGGCGTTCCAGAACTTCCCCGTCGACCCGGCCGGCCTGGCCGCCCTCTCCGACGGCGAGCTCACGGTCACGGCCGTGGAACCGTACGACGCCGCGCACTACCCGCTGAGCCTGACCGCCATCCCCGGGCCCCGGCTGTGCCTGCAGATCGACTACCGTCCCGACGTCTTCGACCGGGACGATGCCGACGCCCTGCTGGCCCGGCTGGTCCGCGTCCTCGACGTGCTGACCGCCGACCCGCAGCTGACCGTCGGCGACCTGGACACCCTCTCCGCCGCCGAGCGGCACCGGGTCCTGACCGAGTGGAACGACACCGCACGGGAGGAGGACTACGCGGAGGCCGTCGAGCGCGTACGCGCCTGCGCCGCGCGCACCCCCGACGCCCCGGCCGTCACCGCCGAGGGCCAGGAGATCCCCTACGGGGAACTGATCGCACGCGTCGACGCCCTCAGCAACCGGCTGCTGGACGCGGGCGTGCGCGCGGGCTCCCTGGTCGCCGTGCTCTCCGAGCCCACCGTCCGGGTCCCCGTCGCCCTGCTCGGCATCCTCGGCGCGGGCGCCGCCTACGTGCCGCTCGACCCCGAAGGCCCCGTCGGCCGCACCGCCGGGCTGCTCGCCGACGGCGGGATCGGATGGCTGCTGGCCGCCCCGGACCGGCGGGCCCGCGCGGAGGAGATCGCCGCCGCCGCGGGCGGCGCGGTCCGGGTGCTGACCCTGGACGACGCCGCCGGTGCCGCGGAACGGCCGCCGGCGGCCGGGGGCCGCGACGCCCTCGCCTACGTCTGCTTCACCTCCGGCTCCACCGGAAAGCCCAAGGGCGCCATGGTGCACCGCCGCGGCATGAACAACCACCTCCTCGCCAAGGTCGAGGACCTGGAACTGACCGCCGCCGACAGCGTGGTGATGAACGCGCCCCTGACCTTCGACATCTCCGTCTGGCAGATGCTCGCCCCGCTGATCACCGGCGGCCGGGTGCACATGGTCTCCCGCGACACCGCACGCGACAGCCAGGCCCTCTTCGGCGAGGCGGCCCGCGAGGGCATCACGGTCCTGGAGACCGTCCCCTCCTTCGTCCGCGCCGCGGTGGACCTGTGGGACACCGGAGCCCCCGTCCCCGCGCTGCCCGCACTGCGCCGCTTCATCGTCAACGGCGAGGTCCTGCCGCCCGAACTCTGCGAACGCTGGTACGCGCGCCACCCCGCCGCCGCGATCGTCAACGCCTACGGCCTCACCGAGTGCTCCGACGACAACACCCACGCCTTCATCCCGCACGACGTGGCCGGACAACTCGACCAGGGGCGGCTGCCGGTGGGCCGGCCGCTGCGCAACAACCGCCTCTACATCCTCGACCAGGGGCTCGCGCCCGTCCCGCCCGGCGTCCCCGGCGAACTGTTCATCGCGGGCACCGGCGTGGGACCCGGCTACCTCAACGACCCGCGCCGCACGGCCGAGCGCTACGTCCCGGACCCCTTCTCCGGCGAGCCCGGCGCCCGGATGTACCGCACCGGGGACCTGGCCCGGTTCCGCGCCGACGGCCAGCTCGACTTCCTCGGACGGCAGGACCACCAGGTCAAGATCCGGGGCAACCGCATCGAACTCGGCGAGGTCGAGACCGCCCTGCGCGCCGCCCCCGGCGTCACCGAGGCCGTCGTCGCCGTCGACCGGGACGGCGCCGGACAGCAGCGCCTCATCGCCTACTTCACCGGCGCCGCGGCCCCCGGCGAGGTCCGTTCCGCGCTGGCGGCGGCCCTGCCCGGCTACATGGTCCCCTCGATGTTCCTGCACCTGCCGGCCTTCCCGCTCACCACCAACGGCAAGCTCGACCGCAAGGCCCTGCCCGCCCCCGCGACGGTCGCGCAGAGCACGGGCCGGGCCCCGGCCACGGATCGCGAGCGGGCCGTGTGCGAGGTCTTCGCGGAGGTCCTCGGCCTGCCCGCCGCGGGCCTCGACGACGACTTCTTCGCCCACGGCGGCCACTCGCTGCTCGCCTCCCGCCTCGTCGGCCGCATCCGCACCGTCCTCGGCTCCGACATCGGCATCCGGGACCTGTTCGCCACGCCCACCCCGGCCGGCATCGCCGCCCGCCTCGACGCGGCCGCCCCCGCCCCCGCACGCCCGGCCCTGCGCCCCCGCGCCCGGCGGGCCGCCGGAGCCTGACGGGCCCGCACCCCGCGCCGAACCGACTGGAGAGACCCGACCCTCATGACCTGGACGCACACCCCCGTCCCGCTGCGCATCGCGCAGCAGGCGGCCCGTACCCCCGACGCCGTCGCCGTGAGCAGCCCCACCGGCGACCTGACGTACCGTCAACTCGACCGCAGGGCCCGGGCACTGGCCCGGGACCTGCGCAGTGCCGGGGCGGGCCCCGAGCAGCCCGTGCTCCTCGGCGTGCGGCGCGGGGCCGACTGGGCCGTCGGGCTGCTGGGCATCTGGTACGCGGGCGCCGCCCTGCTGCCCGTCGACCTCGCCGCCCCCGACGAGCGGCTGCGCACGATCGTCGCCGCGTCCGGCACCCGGCACGCCGTCGTGCCCACGCACGAGGACGCCACCGCGCTGCGACGGCGCTGCGACGCCGAACTGTTCTGGGCCGCGACGCGCGAGGCGGCTCCCGGGGACGGCCCCGTGGCCGAGGTCCTGCCCGGCTCCCTCGCCTACGTGCTGTTCACCTCCGGCTCGACCGGCGTGCCCAAGCCCGTGGCCGTCGCCCACGCCAGCCTGGAGCACCAGGCGATGGCCCTCGCCGGGCGCTACGGCCTGACCGGCGAGGACCGCGTCCTGCAGTTCGCCGCACCCGCCTTCGACGTGTCGCTCGAGGAGGCCGTGCCCACCTGGTGCACCGGCGGCACCGCCGTGTTCGTCGCCGACAACGTCCTCTCGCCCGCCGAACTGGAGCCGGTGCTCGACGGCCGCGGCGTCACCGTCGTCAACCTGCCCACCCCGTACTGGGCCCAGTGGGCCCGGGACGTCGACCGCCGCCCCCGGCCGCTGCCCGCCGCACTGCGCCTGGCCGTCATCGGCAGCGACGCCGGCCGCATGGCCGACCTCGTCCGCTGGTCCGCCGCGGGCGGCCCGCCGGTCGTCAGCTCGTACGGCCTGACCGAATCCACCATCACGGCCACCTGCTACGAGCCCGCCCCCGCGGAGCTCGCCGGGCGGGACGGCGACGAGGTGATCCCGATCGGCGTGCCGCTGCCGGACGTGCACGCCCACGTCCTGGACGCCGCCCTGCACGAGACGCCCGCGGGCACCCCGGGGGAGCTGTACCTGGGCGGCCCCTGCCTCGCCCGCGGCTACCACGGCCGCCCGGGCCTCACCGCCGAACGGTTCGTCGCCGACCCCTTCTCCGGCGAGCCGGGCGCCCGGATGTACCGCACCGGGGACCGCGTCGTGCGCGGCCCGGACGGCACGCTGGCCTTCCTCGGCCGCTCCGACGACCAGGTCAAGATCCGCGGGCACCGCGTCGAGCTCAAGGAGGCCGAGGCGGCCGTGGCCGCCCATCCCGCCGTGCGGGACGTGGTGGTGCGGGCCGTGCACGACCTCGGCGAGCCCCGCCTCGCCGCCTACGTCGCCCTCGACCCGGCAACTCCCGTACAGCCGGAGGAGATCCGCGACTTCGTCGTCGGCCGGGCACCCGGCTACCTCGTACCCTCCCACGTCCTGGTCCTGGACGCCCTGCCGCGCACCCCGGGCGGCAAACTCGACCCCCGCGCCCTGCCGGCCGCCGAAACCCACCGCTAAGGAAAGACCCAGGTGTCCGTCCCCACTGCCTCCGCCGCCCCCGAGACCGCCGCGCTGCAGCGCCAACGCCGCTGCGACTTCCGGCTGTTCATGTCCACCCACATCTGCAACGAACTCGGCGGCAGCATCACCTACGTCGCGCTCCCGCTGATGGCGGTGCTCACCCTGCACGCCTCTGCGCTCCAGGTCGGCCTGCTGTCCGCCGCGGAACAGGCCGCCTTCCTCGTCCTCGGGCTGCCCGCGGGCGCCTGGGTCGACCGGATGCGCCGCCGCAACGTCATGATCGCGGCCGACCTGCTGCGGGTCGTCCTCCTCACCGCCGTGCCGGTCGCCTATCTGCTGGACCTGCACTCCATGGCCCTGCTGTACACCACGGCGCTGCTGCTGGGCTGCGCCCGGCTGTTCGGCGACGTCGCCGACCAGAGCTATCTGCCCACGCTGGTCGGCACGGACTCCCTCATCAGCGGCAACTCCAAGCTGGAGACCGTCCGTTCGGCCGCCGAGTTCGGCGGCCCCGGCATCGCGGGCTTCCTCGTCCAGGCCTTCGGCGCGGCGGGGACGATCGCGAGCCAGGCCGTCACCTCGCTGGCGTCGGTGGTCTTCCTCGGCAGCATCCGGGCCCGCGAGGAACGGCCCGCCCCCGCCGCGCGCGGCGACCTGCTGAAGGACATCCGCGAGGGCCTGTCCTTCGTCCTCGGCCACCGCATCCTGCGCCTCATCGCCCTCAACACCGCGGCCGTCAACCTCTTCCTGAGCGCGATCTTCGCGATCAACGTCCTCTTCCTGACCCGTACGGTCGGCCTGCCGCCCGCCGCGGTCGGCTGGGTCATCACCATGTCCACGCTCGGCGCCATGGCCGGTGCAGTCCTCACCGAGCGGCTCTCCCGGGCCGTGGGAGCCGCCCGGCTCACCTGGCTGTCGCTGCTGGTGACGGCCCCCTTCGGGCTGCTGCTCCCGCTGGCGGAGAAGGACTGGCGCATCGGGCTGTTCGTCCTGGGCTCGATCGTGCAGTCGGCGGGCATCACCGTCTACAACATCTGCCAGGTGACGTACCGTCAAACGGTCTGCCCGCCTGCCCTGTTGGGCCGGATGACCGCCACGATGCGGTTCCTGGTGTGGGGCGTTCTCCCGCTGAGCGGGATCATGGCCGGTGCGCTCGGGCAGTTCGCCGGCGTCCGGCAGACGATGTGGATCTGCGCGGCCGCCCTGGCACTGGCCCCGCTGGTCCTGCTCTGCTCGCCCCTGCGCCGGATGCGGGACTTCGACCCGGCGGCCTGAAGCGCGCCCCGGACCCCTGGGACGGTGGTCGGCTGCGGGCCGGTGGGGGCTGGTCGCGCAGTTCCCCGCGCCCCTTACGGGGCGCCGGACCCGCCCAGGACGTCCGTGAGCACCGCGGCGGCGCTGATCTCGCAGTCCCTGGTGGCGGTGAGCAGCGTCAGCGTCCGCTTCCCGGCCAGCTCCCGCAGGTGCCGCAGGGCCTCGGTGTGCTCCGCGTCGCGCAGTTCGGCCCGGTAGCGGCGGCCGAACTCCGCGAATTTCTCCGGGTCGTGGCCGTACCACTGGCGCAGCGCGGTGGACGGCGCCACGGCCTTGCACCACTCGTCCAGGGCGGCCTTCTCCTTGCTCAGCCCGCGCGGCCAGATGCGGTCGACGAGCACCCGGGTGCCGTCGCCGCGCTCGGGATCCTCGTAGACCCGGCGTGCCCGCACCTGCTGCCCGTGTGCCACCGTCGCCTCCTCGGGCTGCTGGGGTGTCCGGTTCCGTCCTATCCTGTGCCGGGAAGGCCGTGTCCGCATCCGGTGCCGGCCGGTCCGGGAGGAGGAGAAGCCGATGCGTCAGATCGCCACGGTGGTCGACATAGCCGCGACCCCGGCCCGGGTCTGGGAGGTGCTGACCGACCTGCCGCACTACTCCGACTGGAACCCCTTCATCCGGGAGGCGTCCGGCGAGGTCGCCCCCGGGGCGCGGCTGCGGCTGCGGATGTTCCCCGCCCGCGGCCGTCCGGTGACCTTCCGGCCGCGGATACGCACCGCCGTCCCGCAGCAGGAGCTGTCCTGGATGGGGCGGCTCGGGCTGCCCGGCCTCTTCGACGGGCTGCACCGGTTCGTCCTCACCGACCTGGACGGCGGGGGCACCCGGGTGGTCCAGGACGAGAAGTTCACCGGGGTGCTGGTCCCCGCCCTCGCCAAGGCCGTCGCCCGGACGACCGAGGACTTCGACGCCCTCAACCGGGCGCTCCGGAAGCGGTGCGAAGCGGTACGGGTCTGACACCCTCGCGATGCGCCCCGGCACCGTCCGCGGTAGAAGTGGAGCGCAGGCCGCCGATCACCCGAGGGAGCCCCTCCATGCCGACTGACGAACTGACGCGTTTCCTCGCGGCGCTGAGCCCCGCGAACCGGCAGAAGGTCGAGCAGCAGCCCGCGGAGCAGCAGGCGAAGCTGGCCGCCGCCTGGGAGGCCGAGCTCCGTGAGGACCGGGACCTGGACACGCTCAGTGAGCTGTCACCGCACGCCGCCGAGGACGAGGCGGCCGAGCGGATCGTCCGGGAACTGCTCTGACGCCGCCGTACGCACCGCGTTCACACGTGGTCGACGAGCCCCTTGACGCCTTTCGAGAGCGCGCAGTGCGCTCCGCAGTAGAAATGCCCGCCCGCTTCCACGCCATGTCCGACGATCTTGACCCCACAGTGCTCGCAGATGGGGGCCATCTTGTGAATGGCACACTCGAACGAGTCGAACACATGTCGTGCACCCTGGGCCTCCACCGTGAAGGCCATCGCGTATTCGTTGCCGCACACTTCGCACTGAGCCATGCCCGCATGGTCCGGTGCGGTGCCGGGCGTGGCAATGCCGCTGCGGGCGGGTCGCCGCCGGCCACCCGTCCGGCCGCCCGCCGCCTGCACGAACGGAGGGCCGCTGCGGCCCCGGTGGCACATTCAGGTCAAGTCGTACGCATGTTCCCGAATGGTGTCCCGCCCTGCACCAGCGCCGCGTGCCAGTTGTCCGTCCTGTCCCCTGGCCGGTCCTGATCGGGCGGTGCTGTCAGACCGTTCGTGTCTTCCTACGCTCCACCGCCATGACCACCACACGGCTCAGACGTTTCGGCCTGTCCGCAGTCCTCGCCACCGCCCTCGGCGCCGGCCTGGCCCAGCCCGCCTCGGCGGCCCCGGCCCCGGCCATGGCCATCGCCGCCGACAAGGCGTCGGCGACGCCGGGTTCGACGGTCACCATCACCATGACCTTCACCAACGACCAGACCACGAACACCCAGTTCGTGTACCAGTCGATCCAGCCGACGTGGAACACCTCGCAGGACCCGGGGCTGAAGTACACCTTCAAGTCCTGCTCCGGCGATGCGGTCCAGTGCGACGTCAGCAACCAGAGCGGTGTGGTGCGCTACAACGTGCCCGTCGTGCCCGGGGCCAGCCGCACGGTCAAGCTGACCTACCAGATCGCCGCCGACTCGGCCTGCGGCCCGAGCAGGCGGATCGAGCTCTACTCCTACCTGTACTACGAGTACCAGGGCGGACAGGCCAAGAAGGACGGGATCTACCCGGTGGCCACGGACATCACGTGCGCCACGACGCCGGGCGCGACGGCCGCGCACCACTAGCGCCGTCACGGCGCCCCGTAGGAGGCGCGGGGCTGTTGACATTTGCGGCTCCGCCGCGTGGGCGCGACCGGCCCCCACCGGCCTGCAGTCGACGCACCACCTCGGGTCCGGGGCGGAGCCCCGGGAGCTTCGGCTGCGGGCGCGTCGTGGCTGGTCGCGCAGTTCCCCGCGCCCCTACGGGGCGCACCCTAAGGCCGGAACACCCACGGAGTGGTCACGCTCAGCGCCGCGAACCCCAGCCGCTCGAGGATCGGACGGCTCTGGTCGGACGCGTCCACCTGCAGGTAGCGCACGCCGCGCTCGCCCGCGATGCGCGCGCGGTGGGCGATCAGCGCCCGGTAGATGCCCCGCCCCTGCCACTCCGGCACCGTCCCCCCGCCCCACAGCCCGGCGAAGTCCGTTCCCGGGCAGAACTCCATGCGGGCCGAGCTCACCGGCCGGTCGCCGGCCAGGGCGAGGACCGCGACGATCCGGTCCGGATCCCGCTCCAGCAGCTCCAGGATCGCCTCCCTGAGGCGGTTGCCCGGCGTGCCGAAGGCCTGTTCGTGGACCTCCGTCATGAGGTCCACGCCCGCCGCGTCGGTCACCGGCTGCAGCCGGACGCCCTCCGGCGGCCCGGCGTCGAGCGACAGGGCGGAGACCGGCGCGACCATCAGGGTCTCCGCGGGCTCGGGCACGAAGCCGGCCGCCCGCAGCCGGCCGGCGAGGTCCGCGGGCCGGTCGTGGGAGTACAGCTTCCACTCGAACTCGCGGCCCAGGGCGGTGAAGTGCGCCACCTGGGCCCTGACCACCCCGTCCGCCGTCGCCTCGTCGAGGCCGGACCACAGGATGCCGTGCCAGCCGTGCTCGGCCGCGCACACCTGCCGCACCACCCCGTCCGCCTGCTCGATCCGGGCCCCCGGGCCGTCGGGGCGGGCGTTCCGGCGCATCTGGCGGTCGAACAGCGCCAGCAACTCGTCTCGATCCATTCGCACACTGCAGCACCGGGACGGCCGGCAGGCAACCGATTTCCGTGGTCAGAGGGCGCGCAGGGCGGGCAGCAACTCCTCGGCGGCCCAGCGCAGATAGCCGGTCTGGTGGTCGCCGCCGATCTGCACCAGGGCGACCTCGGTGAACCCCGCCTCGACGAACGGCCGTACGGCCGCCACGAAATCCTCGACCCGGGACCCGCAGGGGATCGTCCCGGCGACGTCGTCCTCGGTGACGAACCGGGACGCGGCGGCGAAGGAGAGCTCGTGCGGCAGCTCGGACAGGACCCGCCAGCCGAGACCGGCCCAGCGGAACTGCGCGTGGGCCCGCTCGACGGCCGCGTCGCGGTCCGGGTCGTAGCAGACGGCGAGCTGCCCGATGCGGGGCTTGCCCGCCCCGCCGAACCGGTCGAAGGACTCCACCAGCTCCTTGTCGGGCTCGGTGGCGATGAGCAGGTCGGCCAGCCCGCCCGCGATCCGGCAGGAGCGTTCGCCCGAGGCCGCGATGCCGATCGGCGGGGGAGGGGAGGGCAGGTCCCACAGTCTCGCGTGCTCGACGTCGAAGTGGGCGCCGTGGTGGTTGACCGTCCCGCCCGCGAACAGGGCCCGGATGATCTGCACCGCCTCCTGCAGCCGCTCCTGGCGCACGTCGATCGCGGGCCAGCCCCAGCCGACGACGTGCTCGTTGAGGTTCTCGCCGGACCCGAGCCCCAGCCGGAACCGGCCCTCGGACAGCAGCTGGACCGTGGCGGCCTGCTGGGCGACCACGGCCGGGTGGTAGCGGGTGGTCGGGCACGTGACGAACGACATCAGCGGAATGCGGGACGTGGCCTGCGCCGCGGCGCCCAGGACGGCCCAGGCGTTGGGCGAGTGGCCCTGGGCGGCCAGCCACGGGAAGTAGTGGTCGGAGACGACCGAGAAGTCGAAGCCCGCCTGCTCGGCGCCCACCACGTGCTCGACCAGCTCCCGGGGACCCGCTTGCTCGGACATCATCGTGTAGCCGATTTGCACCATGAAGTCCCAGTTCCCGAAGTGGCAGGGGAGTAACCGGAATCCCCAACCCTACGTGTTCGTAGGGTTGCGCAAAGTGTCGATCCGGCGCGTGATTCCCGTCATGGCGCCCCGCGCGACGGCCGGCGCAGACTGAACCAGGCCACAAGCGGTTCTAGTCGGACAAATTTCTTCACTCCAGGAACCGCAGACGCATGTGGATCATCTGTACGGATGGTGGGGGGAGCACAACCCGTCTGTTCCGGTGACAGGGCAGGGCCCGCCACGGATTTCTTGCAGCTATGGAGGTCGCACACGTGCGCATCGGATCGGGCCGTCGCCCCGTCCTGCTGGTACCCGCCCTTCTGGGTTCCCTGGCGCTGACCGCATGTTCGGGCGGTGCCAAGGCGGATGCCGGCCCCGAGGCCAAGGTCACCGTCACCCCGTCCGCCGACGGCAAGGCGGCCGCGCTCGGCTCGCCCATCTCCGTCAAGGCCGACGGCGGCAGGCTCACTGCCGTGGACGTCAAGGACGACAAGGGGCAGAACGTCGCCGGGCAGCTGGCGGACGACGGGTCCTCGTGGACCTCGCAGGGGAAGGTCAGGCCGCAGGCCACCTACACCGTGCACACCACGGCGAAGTCGGCCAAGGGCCGGGAGTCCTCGACGACCTCGAAGTTCACCACGCAGCAGGCCGAGAAGGTCAACAAGCTCACCAACACCCCGGCCGACGGGGAGACCGTCGGCACCGGCATGCCCGTCTCGATCCTCTTCGACCACAAGGTCGACAAGGACAAGCGCGCCGAGATCGAGAAGGCCCTGAAGGTCGGCACCTCGGTGCCGGTGGAGGGCGCCTGGGGCTGGGTCACCGACTACTCCGGCAACGACCGCATCGACTGGCGGCCCAAGAGCCCCTGGCCCGCCGGGACCAAGGTGACCGTCAAGGGCTCGCTGGCCGGCATCGACTCGGGGGAGGGCGGCTGGTTCGCCCGCGACTACAACTACGGCTTCTCGATAGGCAAGGACCGCAAGGCGGTCATCGACGTCCCCAGCCACAGCCTGACCATGTACGAGGACGGCAAGGAGGTCGGCACCATCAAGGGCTCGGCGGGCTCCCCCGAGGCGCCCACCCGCGGCGGCATCCACACCGTGCGCAGCAAGGCCGCGGACGAGGTCATGAATTCGGAGACCATCGGCTACGGCAACCAGTGGTCGCTGCCCTCGAAGTGGGTGACCCACATGACCGCCTCCGGCACCTTCCTGCACTCCGCGCCCTGGAACCATTCCATCGGCGTGGAGAACAACAGCCACGGCTGCTTCGGCATGACCACCGAAGACGCCAAGACCGTCTACGACTTCCTGCCGATCGGCTCCACCGTCGAGGTCAAGAACACGACGAACACGGAGAAGACCGACGTCGGCAACGGCCTCGAGGTCTGGCAGGAGTCCTGGGACCAGTGGCAGAAGCGCAGCGCGCTGAAGTAACCCCCTTGCGGGGCAGCCCGGTGTGACCGGCGCCCATGGCCGGCGGACATGCCGTCCGTCGGCCCAATGGGACGACCCGCCGGACCCGCCCCGCACGCTGGGGCCATGGTGCGGGAACC
This sequence comes from Streptomyces sp. NPDC002536, assembly GCF_053594995.1. Lineage (NCBI taxonomy): Bacteria > Bacillati > Actinomycetota > Actinomycetes > Kitasatosporales > Streptomycetaceae > Streptomyces > Streptomyces sp. NPDC002536. The sequence continues at coordinate 7,643 of NZ_JBSFWU010000050.1, read as the reverse complement.
CCTGCGGCGACGAAGCCTCTTGACGGCCGGTGCCGCCGCCGTGGTGTCGGCCGCGGCACCCGGCCCGGTCCGGGCCGCGGCCCCCGACACCGTCGAGGTGCAGCTGCTCAACATCACCGATCTGCACGGCTGTCTGCAGGCGGCTCCCGGCTCCGACGCCCTCATCGCCGGGGCCGGGGGAGCGCAGTACACCGTGGGCGGGGCCGTTTACCTGGCTGCGCACCTGGAGCGGCTGCGCAGGGGGCGCCGCAACTCGGTCCTCTTCGCCACCGGAGACCTCTTCTCCGGCTGGGAGTTCGATGCGACGGCCTTCGCCGACGAACCGACGATCGAGGTGCTCAACCGGCTCGGCCTGCGCTTCTCCACCGCCGGGAACCACGAGTTCGACCGCTCCCCGGCTTTTCTGACCCGGCACATGGAACGCGGCGAGGCCTACCCCGAGGCGGGCCGGGACGACTCCTTCACCGACTCCACCGGACGGCCCTTCCGCGGCGCGGACTTCCGCTACTACAGCGCCAACGTGGTGTGGTCCGCGACCGGACGCACCGTCCTGCCGCCCTACAACGTCGAGTGGGTCGACGCCGGGAACGGGCGCCGGCTCCCCGTCGGCTTCATCCACCTCACCGTCCCCGGCACCGAGGCCTTCCCCTGCTCCTACCAGCCCGCCCTCACCACCCTGGACCTGCTCGACACCGCCGACCGCTGCGCCGCCGAGCTCACCTCCCGCGGCGTCCACGCACTGGTCCTCAGCGTGCACGACGGGGCCTACGCCGGGCCCGACTTCACCACCGGTGCATCCCCCTCCGGACCCGCCTACGAGCTCGCGCGGCAGGTCTCGCCCGTCGTCGACGCCGTCGTCACCGGCCACTGGCACCACCGCTTCACCATGAGCGTCCCCGACCCGGACGGCGTCCCCCGGCCCTTCGTCGAAGCGGGCTGCCATGGTCAGGTCGTCAACGAGATCGTCCTCCGGCTCGACCCCGGCACCGGACGGGTCGTCAGGGAACTGACCACCTCCGTCAACCACCCCAATACGCGCGACATCGCCCCCGACCCCGGCATGCAGCGGATCACCGCATACTGGGCCGGGCAGGCCGCCGCCCGGGCCCGCACGCCGGTCGGCCGGCAGACCGGCTCTTTCACCCGCCGGCGCACCGCGGACGGGGAGAGCACCCTGGGCAACCTGGCCGCGGACTGGGCCCGTTGGGCCGGCAGCCGCCCCCTCGGCCCGTTCGACGACGGCAACGTCCACCCCGCCCGCCCCGCGGACCTCGGCATCGTCGCCACCGCCCCGCGCACCGGCCCCTGCATCCTCGCCGGCGACCTGGTCCACGACGGCGCGTCCGGCACCGTGGTGTTCGCCGCCGCATGGAACGCCGTGGGCTACGGCGACCCGGTCCTCACCGTCACCGTCACCGGCCGGCAGATCCACCGGGCCCTGGAGGACCAGTGGTACCTCGCCGACGGGCACCTGCACTTCGCCCCGCTGGCCGTGTCGCGCAACGTGCAGTACACCTACGACGCCGCAGGCCCGGCCGGAGACCGCATCGCCCCCGGGGACGTCCTCCTCGACGGCCGGCCCCTGGACCCGTCGCGCTCCTACCGGCTGGCCGCACCGGCCTACACCCTGCTGGGACTCGACGGCACCACGGCGTTCGCCGGATTCCGCACACCGGTCCGCCACGCACGCGACCACGAGAGCTTCATCGATTTCGTCCGCGCGCACACACCACTGACCCCGGCCCCTCCGGGCCGGGTCCGTGCACACCGCCGGTGACGGCCGTTCAGGACCGCTGCGCGACGGGCCGTGAGGGCTTCGGGGCCGGCACCCGGACCACGGCGTCGGGCCAGAAGCCCGCCACCGCGTACGCCCCGACGAAGGCGCCGAGCCGTTCCTCGTCCACCCCCTGCTCCGGCGCCAGCACCAGCCGCCACCGGCCGAGCTGCAACGCGCACCGCTGCGCGTAGTCCGCCCCGTGCGGCAGGTCGAGGGCACCGGGCGGGATCACCCCCGTGGTGGCCCGCTGCTGCGACATCGCCGTCAGCCAGCGGCGCGGGTCGCGGGCCACCGTGCCCGAGGGCAGGGCCCAGGTGCTCATGCCGGTGAAGAGGGGCAGCAGCACCTGTGTCGTCAGGCCGGTGCCGTCGTGGGCGGGCAGCCAGCCGACCATGCGGTCCCGCGTTCCCAGCCGGGCCTCCGCCGTGAACGCGGAGAGCCCCGCCATGGCCACGCCGTGCGTGACGGGCACGGCCCGCGGCGGGCCGAAGGACCGTGGGGCGTACTGGACATAGGCGAGGTCGGAGGCCTCCGCCGGCACCGGTTCGACCGGGCGGCCCGTCGGCGGCCCGATGGCCACCACCGCCCCGCTGCGGCTCCCGGGGCGCGAGGCGAACAGCGGCAGCCACCCCGGCACGGTGCACACCAGCGCCGGCCGGCAGTCCGCCTCGGCCGCCGCGTACACCGCCGCCCGGGCCGCCCCCCGGGGCGCGGGCACGGGCACCGCCACCACCCCCGCGTACAGGCAGCCGAAGAACGCCGCTGCGAACTCGGGGCCGTTGGGGAACGCCAGCAGCACCCGGTCGCCCCGCTGCACCCTGGTCCGCAGGAGCGCCGCCACCTGCCGGGCCCGGCGGTCCAGCGCCGCGAGGCCGAGCTCTTCCGTCCGGCCGCCCACGGCGTCCGGGAGGTAGGTGCAGAACACCGCGTCGGGCCGCGCCGCCGCGCTGCGGGACAGCATGTCGGTCAGGGTGCCTGCCGCGGTGCGCGGGGACATCGTCATCGTCATGACACCGACCATGCGTGATGGTCATCAACGGATGATCGCCATCCGATTAACGGGGACGGGCCTTTTGTTGCGGCCCGGCGCCCCGCTCACTCGCAGCGCTCGACCACGACCACCGCCACGTCGTCCTCCAGTGCCCCGCCGGCGTGGGCGAGCAGGTCGTCGTGAATGTACTGCACGAGCTGCTGCGGCTGGGTGCCGCCCCAGGCGGCCACGCGCTCCGCGAGGGGGTAGAAGGCGCCGCGCGCGTCGCGGGTCTCGACCACCCCGTCCGTGTAGAGCACCAGGAGGTCGTCGACGGCGAAGGGGAACGCCTCGGCCTCGTAGGCCGACGCGGGCAGGCCGCCGCCCAGGCCCAGCGGCAGGGCGGGGTCACTGACCGTCAGCTCCGTCACCCGCCCCCGGTGCACCAGCAGCGGCGGCGGATGCCCGCAGTTGATGAGGCGGATCAGCGGTTCCTCGTCGGGGACGTCCAGCACGGCGGCGGTGATGAAGCTCTCGCCCGCCGTCTCCGGGTCCGCGGGCTCCACCGTGTCCCAGTAGATCGTGTTCTCCAGGTGGGCCACCAGGGTCGGCAGCGTGGGGTTGCGGTGGGCCGCGGCGCGGAACGCACCCAGCAGCAACGCCGCGTCGCCGACCGCCGTCAGCCCCTTGCCCCGCACATCGCCGATCATGATGCGGCTGCCGTAGGGGGTGCGCACCGTGGCGTAGAGGTCGCCCCCGATGCGCGCCTCCGCCTCGGCCGCCACGTACACCGAGGCGATCCGCAGCGGGCCGATCCGCGCGGGCAGCGGCCGTAGCAGAACCCTCTGCGCCACCTCGGCCACGCCCCGGACCTGGACCAGCTCCTGCTCGTGCCGGTTGTACGCGTAGCGGAAGAACACCACGAAGACCGAGACCACGATGAGCGCCAGGATCTGCGCCTCGTGGTTGGAGGTGAACAGGCCGCCGTGGAACACCCCGATGAAGATCTGGGCGCCCACGGCCAGCGCGCCGATGACCCCGGTGAGCACCGGCCCGCCGAAGGCCGCCGTGAGCGCGGGGGCCGCCACCAGCAGCGGGCCGAGATGAATGTTTGGGGATGTCAGTAAGTCGACCACCGTGACGAGCGCGATCAGCCCGAGGGGTACCGCGACCAGTCCGGGGACACGGGGCCGGTGCCGTCGGAAGGCCGGCGGAGCATGTCGAGGGTGCACGGTTCCTGCTTACATGCCTCCGGGCCCGGCGTCCGCGATGCCGCGGCCCGCGCCGCCCCGGCTTGCCCCGGACGGGCCCCGGAGCCCGGCACCGGCCGACGGCCGGTACGGTGACCGGCGGCAGGACGAGCGGAACGACCGAATGGGGTGGACACGGTGACGGAATCCGACGCGCAGCAGGACGTACGGACCCTCAGCAGGCGGGCGGACGGCGGCAGTCCGCGGCGGCACGCAGTCGTCATCGGCGGCGGGCTGGCCGGTCTCCTCGCCGCACACGTGCTCGCCGAGCACGCGGACCGGGTCACGCTCGTGGAGCGCGACCGTTTTCCCGAGGAGCCGGCGTCGCGGGCCGGTGTGCCGCAGGATCGACAGGTCCACGTCATGCTGGAGAGTGGCCAGAACGCTCTGGAGGCGCTCCTGCCGGGCATCAACGGCGAGTTGCACGAGCTTGGCGCCCCGCGCCTCGGCATGCCCGACGACATCGTCCAGTGGCAGGCCGGCCGCTGGTACAGGCGCACCCCGGCGAGCATTCACATCCTCACCGGCTCGCGGCCGTTGACCGACTGGGCCGTACGGCGCCGCGTCCTGGCCGGCCCGCGCATCGAGGTCGTCGAGGGCGCCGAGGTGACGGGTCTGGCCGGGGACGCCCGCCGGGTGCGCGGCGTCCGCCTGCGCAAGCGCGGAGCAGCGGCTCCCGGGCAGGAGCCCCGGGTTCTGGAGGCCGACCTCGTGGTGGACGCCTCGGGCCGCTCCTCCCGTGCCCCCGCATGGCTGGCGGCGCTCGGCGCCGAACCGCCCCACGAGGAACTCCTCGACAGCGGCCTCGCCTATGCCAGTGCCATCTATCGTGCGCCCCGGGACGGCGGCTCGCCCTTCCGCGGTGTCTACGTCATCGCCAATGCCACCCAGCCCATCGGAGCCGTCCTGCTGCCGATCGAGGGCGACCGCTGGTTCGTCACCCTCTCCGGGATGCGCGGCAGCGAACCGCCCACGGACGAGGCCGGGTTCACGGACTTTGCCGCCCGCCTGCCGCACCCCGTGCTGCACGAGTGGCTGCTCAAGGCGGAACCCGTCTCGCCCGTGTACGGCTTTCGCAAGACCGCCAATCTGCGCCGCCGTTACGACCGGCCGGGCCGGCGCCCGGCGGGGTTCCTGGCGACGGGTGAGGCGCTGTGCGCCTTCAACCCCGTGTACGGGCAGGGCATGTCGGTGGCCGCGCTGAGCGCTCTCGCCCTGCGGGAGGCGCTGTCCGACCCGCGCCGGGTGCCGACGACGCACCGCGTGCAGCGGGCCCTGTTCGCCGCGGCCCGGCCGGCCTGGGACATCTCGGCGGGTGCGGACAAGAAGATGCCCGGTGCGACCGGCAACGCCGTCGGATCCCGGGCGGTCGACCGCCCGGTCGACTGGTACCTGCACCGCGTGGAGCAGCGGGCCACCGGAAATCCGGTCGTGGGAGCGGCCTTCCGTCGCGTGCTGTCCCTGAGTGCCCCGCCGGCCTCCCTGTTCGCCCCGTCCGTCGCCCGGGCCGTCCTCTTCGGTCCCACGCCGTGGACGCCGCCGGAGCCCCCGGCCGAGCCGGAGGCGGACGCTACGGCGCGCTGACGAACTCCTCCGCCCCGTACCGCACCCGCGCCTTCTTCCAGTCGACGCCGAGCTTGGTCGTGAACGTCCGGGCGAGGGCGAGGTCCTTGAGCGGGGCGACGAGGATCAGCCGTCCGCCGAGGGTGACGGAGCCGCCGCCGAGTTCGTCGCGGACGGCCGGGTCCGCCACCAGGGCGTCGTGCAGGCGCCGGGAGTCGACGCCCGGCGCCTCGATGTCGACCGCGTTCGTGCCCGCCGCCGTGCGCGGCAGGTACCGGAACGTCAGCACCGACTCCTGGTGGTACTGCTTGGCCAGCACCCCGGCAATGTGGTGCAGCCCGGTGGCGGAGACGTGGTCGACGTCGAACTCGCGCGAGCGTTCGTACGTCGTCTGCTTCAGGTCCGAGGACCAGAACACCCCGTCCAGCAGCCGGGAGGCGCCGGCGCGGGCGCCCTGGGCGCGGATGGTGCCGCGCACCTCCCGGTCGAAACGGCCGAGCCGCGTCTTCAGCCGCGGGTCGGCCGGGTCGGTGATGACGGCCGTGTTGCTGGTGGCGAAGATCTCCGCCTGCGGGGCGGCGGAGCGGGGCGCCGCCTGGGCGGTGCCCGTGCCCGCCGCCCCCGTTGCCAGGACGCAGACCGTCACCAGGGTGCCGAACCGTCGCTTCATACCCGTTTCCCCTCGCCTGTTGCTCCGTCACGCCGCACCGGCGGGCGCGGCGGGATCACGCTAGGGGCTGCGGGGCGGGGTGCGCGCCGGTTCGCGGGGGAGTGGCCGGATCCGTCTCCGCCGGACGGGTGAGCCCCCGAGCGGTCAGCGGACGATGAGGGCGTTGGCCACCTGCCGGGGACCGGTGCTGTCCGAAGGCCGGTTGACGAGCCTGCCGTTGACCACCATGGCCGTGGACCCGCCGCCGTCGAGGTTGACGGCGTCCACGGCGCCCAGGGACTTGAGGACGGCCGCGCTCTCGTTGAACGAGACCCCCTCGCTCCAGCCGGGCCGGCGGCCGTCGACGGTGACGAAGAGCAGTGAGCCGTCGGCGGTGATCCCGGCGAGGGTGCGGGGGTGCCGGTGGGTGGCGAAGTAGTCGAAGAAGGCAGGATCCTCGGGGTAGTTGAAGCCCTCGGCGTCCGCGGGCACGACGATGCGGCCGTTGCGCAGAAGCTGCGGGCCGCCGGAGACGACGTCCGCGCCGCGGCCGGCGGTGGCGGGCAGCGACTTGTGGTCCTGGTTGACGATGTCCGTGGTGACGGTCAGCCTGCTGCCCTTGCGGGCGTGGTCGCGCAGCCACTGCGCGCCGCTGCCGATGCCGGCGAGCACGGTGTCGCCGCGCGGGACCGTCCCCTCCCGGTGGTCGCGCACCTCGAGCACCTTGCCGTCGCGCCCGAGCACCACTGCGGTGCCGTCGCCCTTGTGGATCGGGCCGTCGAAGAAGCCGGTGTACTGGATGATGTCGTTGGTGTCGGTGCACAGCCAGTCGTGCCGGGGCCGGGCGGTGGGCACCTCGTCCGCGGGGCCGCCGCAGGAGCGGATCACGCCCGGGGCGCGGTTGAGCCCGTCGAGGGTGCGCTGCGCCCCGTCGCCGGCCCGCAGCCGCATCGTCGTGCTGAGCTGCTGCACCGACGGCTTCCGGTGCTGGTCGGAGGGCAGGACGAGGGCGCTGCGCCCGCGGACGGCCTCGCTGATCAGCTCGCCGTGCAGCACCGACAGGCCGGCCACGTCGCCGAAGGTGCCGTCCTCCTCGTCGGAGCCGTAGCTGCCGTTGATGCCCGCGACGGCGTGGGTGCGCTGCACCATCTCGGCGAGGGTCTCGCCGCCCGGCACGTGGTCCAGGGACTGCCGCGCCTGGACGCGCTTGCGCTGGTCCGCCGGGACCCGCAGGACGTCGACCACCCAGGGGCCGGAGTGCGCGCGGTCGTCCTCGCCGGTGAAGTAGGTGCGGGTGGGCTTGAAGCCCGCCGCCCGCAGGTCCTTCACCAGCCGGGCGCCTGCGGGTCGACTCACAGCCCTCCGTCAAGGGCGCCTGGTACTGGGTGGACAACCGCACCCTGCACTACCGCCCGCAGGAGTACTGGCCCGCTC
>NZ_JBSFWU010000049.1:0-55681 GCF_053594995.1 Streptomyces sp. NPDC002536 | reverse complement strand
GGCCGGGCTGCGGCCGCAGCCCGGCCAGAACCCCTCCGTTCCTGATCAGGGACTGTCAGGAGTCCTGTCGGGCAGGGCCCCTCGGGTCCCGCATCGTTCGGCGTCGTGCAGCGACTTGATCAGGCACGCGCGGGCGCGGGACACGCGGGAGCGGACCGTGCCGATGGGGCAGTCGCTGAGGCGCGCCGCTTCCGCGTAGGGCAGGCCCAGCAGTTGGGTGAGAACGAACGCCTGGCGGCGTTCGTCGGGCAGGGCGGTCAGGAGGTCGTCGAGTGCGACGCCGTCGTCGAAGCCGGGCAGGTCCTTGGGCTGGGCGCGTTCGGCGGCGCCCTGCCAGTCGCCGGTGAGCGACAGGCGGGGCCGGGCGGATGCATGGCGGTGGCTGTCGATCACGGCCCGGCGGGCTATGGACAGCAGCCAGGTGCGTGCGGAGGAGCGGCCTTCGAAGCGGTGCAGGCTGCCCAGCGCACGAAGGAAGGTGTCCTGGGCCAGGTCGTCGGCGGTCTGGGGGTCTGCGCCGAGGTAGGTGACGTAGTAGCGGACGTCGCGGTGCAGGGCGCGGACGAACTGCTCGAAGGCTTCTGGATCGCCGCCCCGGGCGGCGAGTGCCCAGGCCGTGATCGATGCGTCGCGTGACGCGGGCAGGGCAGGAGTGGTCACCTGATGTCCTCTCGGATGATCCGGGTGCGGGCACGCCGGAAACCCGTGACGGGCCCGCGCTGGGGATACGGCCGTGCGCGCGAGGGGCACGGCCGTTGCCCGAGGCGTGGGGGTGCCGTCGGCACCACTGCGGTGTCGCCTCGGGGAACCGGCTGCCGTCAGACGGCGGCGGCCCCGGCGGGCGGCCCCCGAGAGGTGATGGCGTGGACGAGGAGGTCCCGGTGCAGGGGACGGTCGGAGTGGTTCCGGTGGATGCGGAGGCGCGGCCGGGACGGAGGCGCGGCCGGGACGGGCACCGGTCGCAGTGGTGCGGCGAGCCGGCCGACGAGGGCCCGGAGGATGCGGAAGGCTGCGCGTTCTCCGTGTGCGAGCCACAGCGCGCACACCAGTGCGGCCAGTACGTGGGCGACCAGCATGCCGCTCGACGACATGCCGCCCATGTGATGGCTCATGGGTGCTGTGTGGTCTACGTGGCCCATATGGCCTGTGTGGCTTGTGGAATGCATGGGCCCCATGCCGCCCATGTTTGCCATGTGCCCCGCGGCGGCCGCCGCTTCGTGCCGGATACCCATACCCGGTACCGGCTTGAAATCGCCGCCACCGGGCGGGCCGCAGAGGAGGTACCACGCCCATTGCCGGGCGATCGAGGCGTCGTGAGGCAGTGCGGGACGCACCAGTGCCTGCCCCAGTGAGAACCACGAGTGGAGCACTGCTTGAGTGGTGACCGCGGCGGAGGCCACCGTGCGGAGGCCGCGTTCACGGTCGGCCAGAAACCACGCCGTGCCGCCGGCCGCCGCGCTTCCGCTGGTCAGGGCCCACCAGGGCACCGGCGCGCCGGACATCATGGCGTGCCCCAGGGCGGTGAGCAGCACGCAGGCGGCCGCGAAGACCGCGGCCCGCACTGTGCGGCAAACCCATCCGGCAGCCATGGCGAACCCATCGTCGCATCCGGAGAGCGCCAAGGGGACCCCGGAGCGCAAGGGTACGGAAATCGGCCAACTGCACATGCACGCCAGGGGAACTCGTCCGGTGCGCGGGCCGACGTGTGTCGTGGGGCGCCTTGCCCCGTACGGAGCGATGGGAGGGAGGGACGTCCGTGACGACGGAGCCGAATGCGGTGAGGGCGGACGAACGCGGCGGGCAGCGGTCGACCGGCGCGGTCACGGCACTGTTGACCTGCGCCATGGCCTTTTCGATGCTGCAGCTGTTCCTGCTGGGAGCGCTGGGCCCGCGGCTTGTCGACGAGTTGGGTGTCTCGCCGGCCGTGCTGGGGCTGACGACGACAGCCGGCTTCGGCGCGGCGGCCGTGCTGTCCCCGGTCGGGGGCCTGGTGGTGGACCGGGTCGGCCCGCGCCGCTGCCTGGTCGTGCTGCTGATGACGTCGGCGGTGGCACTGGCTCTCATCGGTACGGCAGGCGGCGCCGGCCTTCTGCTGGGGGCGGTGGCGCTCGGCGGGTTTCCGCAGGCGCTGGCCAACCCGGCCACCAACAAGGCGATCCTGGCGGTCGTACCCGCCGCGCGGCGCGGTGCGGTGACCGGGATGAAACAGTCGGGGGTCCAACTGGGGACCTTCGCCGCGGGGCTTCCGCTGGCGGCGCTGGCAGGACTCGCGGGCTGGCGATGGGCGGTATGGACGGCTGCCGGCGCGGCGTTGGCGACCGCCGGGTGGGCGGCGAGCGTGCTGCCCACCGATCCACCGGCGAGGACTGCGGAAGCCTTCCGAATACCGCATGGGATGGTCGCCTGGCTTGCGGTCTTCTCGCTGCTGCTGGGGTGCGGCATTGCCTCGGTGAACACCTATCTGGCGCTCTACGGGGTCCGGCGGTTGGGGCTCGGATCCACGGTGGCGGCCGGGTTGCTGGCGGTGCTGGGAGTGGCCGGGATCGTGGGACGGGTGGGCTGGTCGAAGGTCGCCGGGCGGCCCGGCCGGGCCCGGTGGCTCCCGGGTACGCTGGCCGCGGGCGCGGCGGGGGCCGCGCTGCTGCTGGCGTACTCGGCGCATGCGCACCCGCTGGCGTGGGTCGCGGTGGTGGGAGTCGGGGTGTTCGCAGTGGCGGCCAACGCGGTGTCCATGGTGCTGGTGATCCAGCGGGCGGCGTCCGGTCGGGCCGGGCAGGACTCGGCACTGGTGTCGGCCGGGTTCTTCGCCGGATTCGCGCTCGGCCCGCCGCTGTTCGGGATGCCGGCGGAGGCCGGCCGGTACGGCGCCGGGTGGCTGCTGGTGGCCGGCGAGTTCACCGGGGCGGCCGCGGTGGCCCTGCTGTGGGCCGTACGGGAGCGGCGATCCGTCGCACGCCGGTGAACGCTCCCTCCTGGGCCGCCCCGGCGCTGGCCGCGGTCCTCGACCGCGTCAAGGGCACCGCCGCGGAGACCGGTGATCGCTTCCCCCTGTTCGCGGACCCGGACAGCGGGATATGGACGACGACCCGGCGCGGCTCGTGGGCCGGTGGGTTCTGGGCAGGGCTGCTGTGGCTGCGCGCCCGGTACACCGCGGACCCGACGGACCGGCGGGTCGCACGCGCCTGCACGGACCGGCTCGCGGGCTGGGCACGGGCCGACACCGCGGCCCGTGGGCTGATCTTCTGGTACGGCACCCTGCCGGCCCCCGACGAACCCGGAATCGCCGCGCTGCGGGAGCGCGCGGCCCGCGCTTGCCTGGACGCCTACGACCATGAACTGGGCCTGGTGCCCTGGGGGTCGGCCTTCGGCGGGCCCCGGCTGCCGGCCCGCGCGGACGGGGTGCCGGGCCTGGTGCCGTTGCTCGCCACGATGAACGCGCGGGCGGCCGGGTCGCATCTGCGGAGACACCTCGAACTGTGCCTCGGGCAGCGGCCCTTCCGGTGGTCGTGGCGACATGACCGCGGCGACGGCTGGACGGCCTGTGCCGATCCGCCGTCGGGCTGGAGCCGGGGGAGAGCCTGGCTCCTCCTGGGGGTGGCCGAGGGCTCCCGTCTGCTTGGCGCAGCCGAACTGGCCGCTGCAGTGGATGCGTTGCTGCCTGTCTCCCTCGTACCTCCGGCGGACGAGTCGTTCGCCTCCGGCCCCCGCGACACCTCCGCCGCCGCCATCACAGCGACCGCGTTGCTCAGGCTCGGCCACCGGAGTTGCGCGGTGAGCGTCCTGGAAGAGCTGGTCCGCTCCCATATGACAGGAGACGGCCGCCTGCTGGACGGCTGTTACGACCTCCGTTCCGGCGTGGCGCCTCGGCACGAACTGATCTGGGGGGACTACTTCCTCGCGTATGCGCTCGCCGCGCTCACCGGCCTGGTCGATGTCCGTGCCCGGGAGGGGGTGTTTGATTAGAGTGCTTTGTACCTTTCCTCCTGGCGGGCATCTCGCCGGCAGAACACTGGAATCGCGATGAACTCCGCCAAGACCACCGAAGCCGCCTTGCGGTGGCTGGGGGTGTGCTGTGCCCTCGCCAACACGGTGTTGCACACGCTCATTACCCCTGACCACCTTGAGGAGAAGCTCTACATCGGTGTCCTCTTCGCCGTGGGCAGCGCCGCCATGCTGTTCGTTGCCGTGTGCCTGGCCACCTCGCGGTATGTCACGGTCGCCTGGTCGACCGGAGCACTGGTCAGCCTCGGCATGATCGCCCTTTTCCTGCTGTCGCGTACCGTCGGCCTGCCGCAGGGCTACTACGAGGAGAGCTGGGAGCTGCCGTACGGCCCTCTCACCTTGATTGTCGAGGGTCTCTTCGTCGCGGCTTTCCTCGGATGGCTTCCCAGCCGGAACCTCGCGTCGAACTGACGCATCACCCTTCGGCAGGGGTGGCTCGCAGAACGCGCCGTGCGACGGATGCCATGTGCAGTTCGTCGGGGCCGTCGAGGATGCGCGCCATGCGGCCGGTGCGGAAGAGCGCGGGCAGCGGGGTGTCCGGGCCGAGCCCGGCGGCCCCGTGCACCTGGATCGCCGCGTCGGCCACCTGGTGCAGCGTGCGCGCGGCGGCGACCTTGGCCAGGCCCACCTCCAGGCGGGCGTCGAGCCCCGCTTCCAGCCGGGCCACGGCCTCGTACACCAGCGGCCGGGCGGTGCGCAGGGCGAGCAGGGACTCGAAGACGTGGCGCTGCACCAACTGGAAGTCGGCGAGCGGGCCGTGGGAGCCGGTGCGGGCGACGGCTCGTCGGCGCATCAGCTCGAACGCGCGCCGGGCCTGGCCGAGCCAGCGCAGGCAGCGCAGGGTGCGGCCCAGTTGCAGCCGTTCGCCGACGACGGCCAGGGCCTTGCCGCGCTCGCCGATGAGGTGGTCGGTGTCGACCGGCACGTGGTCGAGTGCGATCTCCGCCTGCCCGCCCGCGCCGAGTACGGGCAGGTCGCGCACCACGCGGAAGCCGGGTGCGTCGGTGGGTACCAGCAGCAGGGAGAGCCCCTCCCGGTCCGGGGGCTCGCCGTCGGTGCGGGCGAGCACGGTGACCAGGTCGGCGTCGGCCGCGCCACTGGCGAACCATTTGCGGCCGCTCACCCGCCAGGTCCCGCCGGCACCGGACTCGGCGCGGGTGGCGGTCAGGACGGGATCGGTCCCCGGCGTATCGGGCTCGGTCATCGCGTAGCAGGCCCGCAGTTCCCCGGAGACCAGCCGCTCGGCGTACCGTGCGCGGACCCGCGGACTGCCGTGCCGCCACAGCATCAGGACGTCCAGCAGCGAGGCCGAGCCGAGCGCGGCAGGGCCGTGGTCGCTGGCGCCTTCGGCCTCGGCGACGTGGGCGTAGGACGTCAACGGGAGCCCCTGCCCGCCGAGTTCGGCAGGGAGCGGCAGCGCCCACAGTCCCCGGCTCTTCGCCTCCTGCTGCAGCCCGCGCAGCACAGCCGCCGCCTGCCGTCCCCCGCGGTCGAGAACCGGCTCGCACGGCATGACCCGGCCGCACACGAAGTCCGTCGATCGTTCCACCAACTCCCTCGCCTCTGACGGGCATTGAGGATCGCCATGCGTCTCCGGCACGGTCCACCGCCTTCCTCAGGCCCGCGCGGGAACCCGGGCGGGCAAGCGTGCGACTGCCTTCCTTGGAACCGGTCGAGGGCGGCTCCTCCCGGGTTCCCGCGGGTCACGGTGTCAGGAAGGGAGAAGGCATTGGCGATATCTGCTGCATCCATCTCTGCGTGGCGGGCCGGGCCTCTCCGCGGTCTGCGCATACGGAGTTCGGGTCCGCCGGGCCTCGACGGTGGGCTCGCCGCAGAACACCTTCGGCTCCTGGGCGCCGAGGGGTTCCGTCCCCTGGGCAACCGCATCGCCCTGACCGGAGCCGGAGTCGGCGAGATCACCGCCCATATGACCTGGGGTGACGCGGACGGCGTCGGCGACGAGGCCACCGTGCAGGCCGTCACGGGCGTCATGGCGGTGCACGGCCGCCGCGACGGCAGCCCGCGCGGCCTCGCCGTCGACTACGCGGCCACCGCGACCGGTGTCCTCGCCGTGCAGGGGCTGCTCGCCGGGCTGATCGCGCAGGCGCGGGGCGGACGGGCCAGGGGCGTGGAAGTGACCGCGCAACGGGCCGCACTGCTGGCCGTCTCGCAGTACCTGGCCGCCGTCGGGGCCGAAGAGGGGGAGGCGGCAGAACTCGCCCCGGGCGGACCGCCGTTCACCTCGGCCGACGGCGCGGTGTTCGAGCTGGAAGCACTCGACCCGGGGGTATGGGCGGCGTTCTGGCGCGGGCTGGGCGCGCCGGAGGAGGCGCTCCGCCGGGGCTGGCGGCCATTCCAGTTCCGGTACGCCACCGCCTGCGCGCCCTTCCCCGCCGTGCTGCACGAGGTCGTCCGCGCGAGCACTTGGGAACGGATCCGTGCCGCCGCCGGTGTCTCCGGCGCCGATGTGTGCCGGGTGCGCTCGCTCAAGGAGCGGGCCATCGAGCAGGACGGAGCCCCGCCCTGGTCGTTCAGCGGACATGACGCGGCCTACGCCTCCCGTCCCGCCGATGGCGGGCCGTTGTCCGGGTTCGTCGTGCTGGAGGCGGGGCGCCGCATCCAGGCCCCGCTCACCGCCCATCTGCTCCGGCTGCTCGGCGCCGAGGTCGTCCGCATCGAGCCGCCGGGCGGTGACCCGCTGCGGGGCATGCCGCCCACCTGCTCGGGGATCTCCGCGCGGTGGCTGGCGCTCAACCGGGGCAAGAAGGCAGTGGAGTTGGACATCAAGTCTCCTGCGGGCCGCGACTGGTTGCGGGCCATGGCGGCAGAGGCGGATGTCTTCCTGCACAACTGGGCACCGGGCACGGCCGCCCGGCTGGGTCTGGACCGCGAGCACCTGGCCGTTGCCAACCCCGCGCTCGTCTACGCCCACACCAGCGGCTGGGCCGGCCGGCTGCCCGGTGCCCCCCTGGGCACCGACTTCATGGTCCAGGCCCGCACCGGGGTCGGCGAAGCCGCGCGGCCCGCCGACGAACCGCCCGTGCCGTCCCTGATGACCCTGCTCGACGTGCTCGGCGGGCTGCTCGGCACCGAAGGGATCCTGGCCGGCCTGCTGCTGCGCGAGCGCACCGGGCGCGGAATGCGCATCGACTCGTCCCTGCTCGGCGCCGCCGACGTGCTCACCGCCCCGGCCCGGGCCAGGGCCGCCCAGGGGCAGGGCACCCGCCGCCCCGCCGGATTCCGCCGCCCGCTGCGCACCGCCGACGGCTGGCTCGCCCCCACGGACGCCGACGCCGCCGGGGCAGCCGCGCACAACCTGAGCCGGCTGCCCACCGAGCAGGCCCTCGCACTGCTGCGCTCCCGCGGCCTGACAGCTGTCCCGGTCGTCACGGACCTCGCCGACCTGCTCTCCACCGGCCCCGTCACCCGCGACACGCACGGCGCCCCTGCCGTCCCCGACCCATGGAGCTTCGCATGACCGTCCTGCTGCACGACTTGCTGCCCGCCGGCCTCCGCCGGTCCTGGGCCGCCGACGGCACCTGCCCCGACCTCGACCTCTACAGCCTCTACCGCGCCCACCGGATCGCCGACCCGCACCGCACAGCGTTCATCGACGCCCACGGGAAGCTCTGCTATGCGGCACTCGACCGCAAGGTGCGATGCCTCGCCGGAGGACTGACCGGACTCGGCATACGCCCCGGCGACGTGGTCGGCATACAACTCCCCAACGGGCGCAGCGCCGTCACCGCCGACCTGGCACTGGCCGCCCTGGGCGCCGTCGCACTGCCCTTCCCGGTCGGCCGCGGCCGACGGGAAGCCGTCTCACTCCTGGGCCGCTCCGAAGCCGTCGCGGTGATCGCCGCCACCGAGCACCGCGGCAACCACCACGCCGCCGACCTGCTCGCCAGGACGGGCGAACTGCCCGCCCTGCGCACGGTGATCGCAGCCGGGCCCGGAACCCCACCCGACGGCGCGGTCGCCCTGTCCGAGCTGCTGCGCACCGACGCGAAGGACTTCGTCCCGGCCCGTGCCGACCCCGACTCCGCCGCCCGCATCCTGGTCTCCTCCGGCTCGGAGACCGAGCCCAAGATGGTGGCCTACTCGCACAACGCGCTGGCCGGCGGGCGCGGCAACTTCCTCGCCTCGCTGATACCGGACCGCAGGCCGCCGCGCTGCCTGTTCCTCGTGCCGCTCGCGTCCGCGTTCGGCAGCAACGGCACCCCGGTCGTGCTCGCCCGGCACGGCGGGACGCTCATCGTGCTCGACCACTTCACCCCCGGGGCCGCGCTGGACGCCCTCGTCGCGCACGAACCGACCCACGTCATGGGCGTGCCGACCGTGATCCGCATGATGCTGGACCGGCTCACCGACGGGCCGCATGCGGCCTTCACGCCACCGACGGCGCTGGTCGTCGGCGGGTCCCCACTGGATGCGGCCACCGCCGAGGAGGCGCGGCGGGTCTTCGGCTGTCCGGTCGTGAACCTCTACGGCTCGGCCGACGGGGTCAACTGCCATACCGGATTGGGCAACGAGCCCGTACCCGGAGAGGGGCCGGGGACCTTCGTCGGCCGCCCGGACTCCCGCGTCGCCGACATCCGCATCACCGCACCGGATGCCGCCGGGCCGGACGAGCTGCCATGCGGCTCGGCCGGCGAGATCGTCGCCCGGGGACCGATGACCCCCATGTGCTACGTCGCCGCCCCCGACCTCGACGCACGCTGCCGCACGCCCGACGGCTGGGTCCGCACCGGAGACCTCGGACTGATGGACACGGACGGCACCCTGCGGATCGTCGGGCGCCTGAAGGACGTCGTGATCCGCGGCGGAGCCAACATCAGCCCGGCCGAGGTCGAGATCGAGCTCGCTGTTCATGCCCTCGTCCGGGACGTGGTGTGCCTGGGCGTGCCCGATCCGCTGATGGGCGAGCGGCTTGCCGCCTGCGTCGTGCCGCGCGGCGGGCGGGCCCCTGGTCTCGCCGAGTTGTGCGCGCACCTCGACGCCCGAGGCCTGGAGCGGCGCAAGCATCCTGAACAGCTGCTGGTGGTAGGTGAGTTGCCGCTCACTCCGGCCGGGAAGCCGGACAGGGAAAGCCTGCGTGCGCAGCTCGCCGCAGCCCGGGCCGCCGAGCCGCCGCGGACGTCCGCGGGCTGATACCGGCGAACGGGAACAGGGCCCGCCGGTTCACCGGCGGGCCCTGTCGGCTGCGGGGCGTCTCAGGAGGCGGCCATCGCCTTCTTCACCGTGGCCGTGGCATCGCGGTACACGGCAAGGAGATCCAGGTCCTTCCCCGGATAGTTGACGATCTCCACCTGGCGTGCGCCCGAGCCCGGGAGCACCGTGCCGGTCGTCATGTGCACGTTGTCCAGGACCAAGGCGGGCTTCTTCTGCGACAGTTCAGACAGCTGACGGGCCGTCACTGCATCCGGCCCGTAGGTCCCCACCACGTTCGCGCCCGCCATCTTCGCCGCCCAGACCGAGTAGACCTGGGCCACGACGGACGGCGCCCTGCCACCCGGCCGGGCGTCCTTCAGCTCTTTCCCGAGCCTGCCGTACTCGCTCTTGAACGAGTTGTTCCACTTCGCGGCCGCGTTCTGCGTGCCGAACACCTTGCCAAGCCGCGTCACTTCGGCCATGGCCTTGTCGGCGTCGTTGTCGAGGTCGACCTCGACCAGTTTCGCGTGGGCCCCGGCCGCCTCCTTGAGCTTCTTCGCATACGGCTCGAACGACGCGTACAGCACGAAGTCCGCGTGCGCCACCGCCGTGAGGTCGGACGGCTTGGGGTCGTAGTCGGGGGCGTGCTGCACCGACGACGGCACGATCACCTTGACGTCCTGGGCACCGGCGGCCTTGGCGAAGGCACCCTCCCACGTCGTCGTGGCCACGACCACCGGTGGACCGTCACCGCTCTTGTGACCGGCGGCGGAGCCGCTGCTGCCGCAGCCGGTGACGGTCAGTGCGAGCCCCACGCCCATGCTCAGTGCGAGGAGGGAGGCGATTCGGATGCGTATGCGCGGCATGAGCTGTCTCTCCGTTCGGGTAGGAGGTGGGCGGCGAGAGCCACGGCCCCCGCCGCCAGGACAAGCACAGGACCGGGCGGCAGATCGAACCGGAGCGCGACGAGGAACCCGGACAGATTGACGACGACGCCGATGCCGATCGCCCAGATGGTGATGGACGTCAGCGACCTGCCCAGGCGCCGTGCGGCGAGCGCGGGCAGCAGGGTCAGCGCGTCGACGAGCAGCGCACCGGTCAGCCGGATCGCCCCGGCGACCGCCACCGCGACCAGGACGAGCAGCAGCAGGGTGAGCCGGTCCACCGCCACTCCGGAGGACAGCGCGAGTTCACGGTCGTACAGCAGCAGCGCCACCTCACGGTGCCGCCACCAGAACACGGCCGGCACGACGACGGCGAACCCGCCCAGCAACCACACGTCCGCGCCGCCCACCGAGAGGATCGACCCCCACAGCAGGGCGAACGCGCCCTGGGCGTTGACTCCCGAGACCGCGAGAACCAACAACGCGGCCGCGATCGCCAGACTCATCAGCAGGCCCATCGCACCCGACAGACCGTCCGGGGACCGGGCGAGCGGTGCGATCCCGGCCCCCGCGAGTGCACAGGTCACCAGCGCGCACAGCAGGGGATCGAGCCCGGTCAGCAGACCCAGAGCGATGCCCAGCAGCGCCACATGCATCATCGCGAACCGTACCGGCATGATGTCCAGCCCGACGATCACCACCCCGATCACGGGCAGCCCGACGGCCGCCAACAGCAGTGCCAGACCAGCCCGTTGGACGGGCACCAGCTGAAGCAGACCTCCCAGATCCGCTGCGGCCACGGTGTTCACCGAACCTCCCGCAACCGACCCGCGGCCATCTCCAGCACCCGGTCACAGCGCTCCGCCAGTGCCCGGTCGTGCGTGACGACCACCACCGTCACCGGCAGCGACAACAGCACATCGCCCGCCTCCTCCTGCCCGGCGAAGTCCAGCGCGGCGGTGGGCTCGTCAGCGAGCAGCACGCCCGCGCCCGCTGCGACACAGCCGACCGCGCGTGCCAGGTACATGCGCTGCAGCTGGCCACCGGACAGGGTGTGCAGCGGCCGGTCCACCAGCGCCCCGCCTCCCAGCTTCTCCGCCGCCGCCACGGCCTCGTCCCGTGCGCCGCTGCTCGCCAGCAACTCACCGGCCAGTAAAGGGAATCGGCCGACCGCCGGCTTCTGCGGTATCCACGCACACGTCCGCCGCCGCCATGCCCACTCGGCCGTCGTCCCGGCGTCCCGCCCGCCCACCAGGATCCGGCCGCCGACCTGACGATGCAGACCCAGCACCGCCCGCAACAACGTCGTCTTGCCCGATCCGTTGGTACCCGTCAGCGCCACCCGCTGCCCGGCCGCGACATCGAGGTCCACCTCGCGCACGGCCGTGACCCGGCCATGACTGCAGGTGACCCGGCACAGCCGCACATCCAGACCGCCCATTCGACCTCCTCGCCCCTCGACACCAGTCGGAACGGGACGGCGATTGGTTCCCGCCGACTCGCCGGGGCTTTCCGGTGCCGTCTGCGAGCGGGACACCTCGTTGACCGTTGGGCAGGGGGCGTTCGATATCTCGGCACTACGAGGTTCGGTTCACGCGGGGTTGCGCTGGTGTTGTGGTCGGCTGACGATCCATGAACTGGGCGGGCCTCATTGGCGATTGGCCAAGTGCTCGCCCAAGGTGCTTCCGGTCACCGTTGGTGACGGCATCGTCCGGGAACTAGGGCCCGTCTTCAAATGATCGTTCGGTGGTGGATCATGGTGCCGTGATTCGACGTCATGAACTGACCGACCCCGAGTGGGAGTTACTGGCTCCGCTGATACCGAGCGCTGCCCGAGGCCGGCCTCGGGCAGAGGACCGCCGGGTCATCAACGGAATGGTCAATGCGACGGCCGCGGCCGTCCCCTGGCCATACTGCTCACTCCGGGCCAACGACACGACGGCATCTGCGCACGCCCCCTGCTCGAACGCATCCGAGTGCCCCGTACCGGCCCGGGCCGGCCCCGTTGCCGCCCGGATCACGTGATCGCGGACAAGGCATACAGCTCACGCGGCTTCCGCGCCTACCTGCGTAAACGCGGCATCGGACACACGATCCCGGAGAAGAACGACCAGAAGCGGCACCGCCGAAACCGAGGCCGACGAGGTGGCCGACCGACAAATTTCGACAGCGAGATCTACCGCCGGCGCAACACCGTCGAACGCTGCTTCAACCAACTCAAAGGCTTCCGCGGCATCGCCACCCGCTACGAGAAGACTGCCACCTCCTACGAAGCAGCAGTCACACTCGCATCACTCCTGCTCTGGGCAAGATCAATTTGAAGACGGACCCTAGAGGGGCGGATGGATCGCCGCCTTGGGTGAGAACGTGTTGGAAATCCCCGCGGTGAGACTAGCCGAGTTGAGCGGGGCCGGCTGAGGCAGCCTCACTCAGCCTCGGAAGAGAGTTCGGTTTATCCCTTGATAGTAGGAGTGGGCGGGCTTCCATCAGGGCCGCGCGGATCAGGTCGCCGTGGTGCTCGGCGACGGAGCGGGCCGTGCCGGCCATGCTTACCCGCCCTTGAGGAGCTGGACGAGTTGCTCGTCCAGGGTGAAGTTCCCGCGGTCCATCGCGACTTCCAGTCGGTCGGCCGCGGTACGGACCTTGGTGACGCCACGGCGGACGTGGTCACGTTCCTCTTCGGTGAACTCCTGGCCCCGCAGCTTCGGCACCAGCCGGCCCAACGTGGCCACGAACTGATGGCAGGAGCCGACGAGGTCCAAATACTCGATCGTGTGGTCGATCTTGCGAACGGCGGGGATGCGGTCGCGGAAGGCCTCGGAGTTGTCGAACTGGGCCCGGTTGACGACCATCCTCGCGGTGTCGTCCCGCATCGCCTCCCTCGCGACCGAAGGGCGCCGCAGCAGATCCCGCGTGACCTCCTGTGCGACCATCTCGTCCCTGGCGACCTGACCGACCGAGCGGTCACCGCGCCGGTACAGCGATCTCGGCCTTGAACTCAGGTGTGAACAAGCGACGTGGACGCGGCTTCTTCTTGGCCATGCTCTCCATGGCGGACATCCTTCCGGGGCCGAGGCCCCGGATCTCGGATGTCCGTCAAACCGAACCAAGCCCAGGTCGCCATGGGGTGATCAGGTGGACGAGAAGGAGGGCAGGTCTGCGTTCACAGCGATCTTGGCGCCCAGTGACAGGTGCGCGGGGCCTTGGTTGGTGCTGTGGGGGAGGGGTTGGTAGAAGTCGAAGGCTTGGTAGGCGCGTGGGTGTGTGGCCCTGTGGGTCAGGTTGGCCACGGGTTCGCATGCTTCGTCGGCGATCCACGCGCGGCGCAGGATCCGTTTTCCGCGTGATTCCTTGCGGGCGTGCAAGATTCGCAGGTTGTCGATGACCAGGATCTCCCCGCGCCGCAGGAGGATTTGGGTCCTGGGTGCGCTCCGGACGTACCGGTCGTGGAACGCCCGGGCGGCCTCGAGCGCGGGCTTGGTGCCGTAGAGGGCCTTGTCGAAGCGCCAGCGGATGGTCATGGCCGTGGGGTCACGCCGTCGGAAGACCGGCTGGTTCACGGCGACCAGTTCGTCCCGGCAGAACGTGAACTGCGGGCGCAGGAGCGCACGCAGCAGAGGAGGATCTGCTTGCTGCACTGCTTCGAACAGTGTTGCGCTGTCCACCAGGAGGCTTTCACCGCCCGCGTCGGCCGGCTGAGCGCAATGAAGCATCAGCAGAGCCGGCGGGGCCACGCCGGGGCCGTCGATGAACGCGCCGTCGGTATGGCACCCCACGTCCTTGAGCCCCACGGCCTGGTACTCATCGACATGGTCGCGCCACGCGGCGGAAAGCTCGTGCACCCCTTGGTCACCGTTGCCGGTCACCGTTCCGATGACGCCGAACTTGTCGCCTCGGGGATGCAGTTGCCTGCGCCCCAGCGCGTCGCCCAGGACCGTCAAGGGGTCCTGGCCCGGCGCATGGGCGTCTACCTTCACCACCGCGTACCCGTCTTGGCTGATGGCATGGGCCAGCGCGCGCCGTTCTGCCTCCGGCACCCTTCCCTGCTCGGTCGAGGTGATCAGCAGCCGCTCGGTTTCCATCGGAGCCTCCGTGGCGTCATGGCCGCTGCTGCCTGAACCACATCCGGGTTGCCTCAGCGCCTTCTCCAAGGACAACTCGGCGCCGGGTACGTGTCCATGGTTCATGCGACTGCAATCAACAGTGGCACCCGGCAGCCTCCGCTGCCAGAGGGCACCCACGTATTGGTTCTTTGACATGAGCGCCCGTGTGGGTTCCCGCTCTGATCAGGCCTGAACGCCAGTCGGCCGTACGACGGTCAGGACGCAGCGGTACGGCTCGTCGAGCTCGCCGTCGGGGAAGAGCCGCGCCAGCGCGGTGCGGTTCGTGCTGAGGAGCCCGGCCCGTTCGGCGCGGGGCATGACCACGAAGTGCGAGAGGGTGCCGAGGTTTTGGATGCGTTCCTCGACGGTGACCCGGCGCGACCATGCGATCTCGCGGGTGGTCACCTGGACCGGGAAGGGGGTGAACACCTCGGGCGCGTTCACCGGGCGGCTGTGGGTGAAGGGCGCGAGGCGGTCCTCCTCCGCCGCGACCCAGGCGACGCGGATGTCGGCGTGGTTCCTCCACAGGGCCAGCGCACCGTGCGGGCGTAGCACGCGCAGCGCCTCGGGGACGGAGCGGGCCGGGTCCGTCCAGTGCCAAGCCTGGGCATAGGTGATCACGTCGAAGCTGCCGGGGGCGAAGGGCAGGCGATTCCCCTCGCCCCGCACCAACGGAACCTCCGGCTCAGCCCGGCGCAGCTCTGCGGCCATCCCGGCTCCCGGCTCCAGGGCGACGACATAGGCGCCGCGTTTCCGTAGTAGCCGGGTGGCGATACCGGTGCCGGCCCCGCAGTCCAGTACGTCGGCGCCGGCCAGTGCCCGGCCCGCGAGCTCCTCCAGGACGTCGAAAAGGGCCGACGGATAGCCCGGGCGAGCAGCAGCGTACTGTGCCGCAACAGAGTCGAAGGACAGGGCACGGGCTTGGTCCGCGTCAGATGCCATGGCCGCGATCCTTCCGGGCGAAGGACGCGCCGTCCATCCGGCCCCGTGCTCAGCCGATGAGGGTCTTCTGTGGGGTCTTTGCGTCGTGGTTTTTGCGGTCAGACAACGGTTGATGTGGAGGCAGTGATGCTGTTGAGGACCGCTGCCAGATAGGTGTGATCGATCAGGGCCGGTGGAGGCGATCCCGGGAGTGCTTGGTGGAGCGGCACGGCCTCGTCTGTGTGGGTGCGCCGGCCGTGCAGGAGGATCCGGGCCAGGAGCTGGTTGACCTGTTGTTCGAGGGGGTTGGGTTTGGTGGTCAAGGGGCGGAGGGCGAGTTCGATGCCCGGGATGAGGCTGCTTGCGGCCGAGACCAGTACCGCGACGGGTGTGTCGACCGGGTGCGTCACCGAGTACGTGGTGGGGCTGGCATCGTGCGGGATACGCGAAAGGCGCAGCATGGCGTCGACCGCGTAGTCGACGTCGAGGACGTTGACGCGTGACTCCGGGGCGAGCGCCAGGCGAATGCGTAGCCGATGCCGGCTGCTTGCGGGAGCCGCGAGAGCACGCCGCAAGGGGAGCGGGAGCCGCTGGAGCAGGAGTTCCGCGGCGGATTTGATGGTGCTCAAGGGCTGTTGGGGCGCGTCGGCGGGCACTGGGCGGTCGGTGGTCAGCAGCCCGGGGCGCAGGAGCAGGGCCGTGCGTCGGCGGCTGGTGGCCCACTGTTGCACGACGGCTTCGGCCTGCCGCTTGGTCTGTGCGTAGCCGTAGCCGTAGCCGTAGCCGTAGCCGTGGCCGGGTTCCGTGGTGTCTGCGCTGGGCGGTGGGGCGGTGGCGGGCCCGGGGAGCGGGTGGGGGGCGAGGTAGAGGGTGCTGATGTGGATCAGGGGGGCGTGGGCGGGGGAGAGGTCTGCGAGTTCGGTGATGTGCTGGGTGGCGTCCACATTGATGGGGGCCAGGTGGTGCGCTGTTTCGACCAGGGAGACGGATGCGGCGCAGTGCCAGACGGCTTCCGCCTGCTCAGCGAGTTGCCGGTGGTGAGCAGGTATGAGGCCGAGGTGGGGCTGGGTGATGTCGGTGGGGATGGCGGTGAAGTGCTGCTGGGCACGTGCGAGTTCGCCGTGATCGGCTCCTGCCATGCTCAGTGCGTGGTGGAGGCGGGTGGTCAGCGGCTGCCCGTCCTTGTCCCTGCCCAGGGCGGTGACGGACTGGCCGGTGGCCAGCAGGGCCCTCAGGAGCCGGGAGCCGAGGAATCCCGTCGCGCCGGTGAGTACGACGGTCACTCTTGCCCCTCCGGCCTTGTGGGGGCCGCCTCCGGCGGAGCGGTGACCGGGGCTGCTTCGTCCACCGGCTCTCCTTGCCCGGTGTCACCCGCAGTGATCGCCTCGCTGAGATGGTGGGCCAGCGCGCGCGGGGTGGGGTTGTTGAGGGCTGCGGTGGGGTCGAGGGGCAGACCTGCGGTGAGTTGCAGGCGGCTGCGGAGCTCGACGGCGTTCAGGGAGTCGAACCCCATGTCGCGGAAAGAACGGTCGGGATCGATGGAGTCGGGCGTGGGGTACCCCAGGACGGCGGCGCTGTGGGTCTGGACGAGGACCAGGACGGCCTGAGGGCGTTCGGCGGGAGGCAGGGCGCGGAGGCGGGTGAGCACTTCCGTGCTGTCGCCGGTGTCGGCCTGGGCCCGGGGGCGGAGGGTGCGGCGTGTGAGGCTGCGTAGGAGCCCGGGGAGGTTCTCGGCGTGGACGTGGAGCTGGTCGCGGTCGATGGCGGCCGCGACGAGGTGGGGTTCGCCCAGGCGCAGCGCGGTGTCGAAGGCGGCGAGTCCGTTGCGGGCGGTGAAGGGGCGCAGTCCGAAACGGCTCAGGCGGGCACGGCTGAGGTCGTCGATGCGGGCGGTCAGCTTGCTGACGGGGGCCCAGAGCCCCCAGGCGATGGAGACGGCCGGCAGGCCCAGGGCGTTGCGCTGGTGGGCGAGGGCGTCGAGGTACGCGTTGGCGGCGGCGTAGTTGGCCTGTCCCGGCGAACCGAGCGGTCCGGTCAGGGACGAGTACAGGACGAAGGCGTCGAGGTCGAGGCCGAGGGTCTGCCGGTGGAGGTGGAGTGCCGCGTCGGCCTTTGCGCGCAGGACCGTATCGAGGTGCTCGGGGGTCAGGGCCTCGAAGGTGTGGTCGTCCAGGACTCCGGCGGCGTGGACGACGGCTGTGAGGGGATGGTCGTGCGGCACGCCGGCGAGGGTGTCGGCCAGGGCTTTGGGGTCGGCCGCATCGCAGGCCTCGATGCGGGGGTGCGCGCCCAAGGCGGTGAGTTCGGCGGTGAGTTCCCGGGCGCCGGGGGCGTCAGGACCGCTGCGGCTGAGCAGGAGCAGGTGCCGGATGCCGTGGGTGGTGACGAGGTGACGGGCGAGGAGCGCGCCGAGGGTACCGGTGCCGCCGGTGATCAGGACGGTGCCGTCGGGGTTGAGAGCCCGGGGAGGGGTGAGGACGAACTTTCCGGTGTGCTGCCCGAGCTTGAACTGGCCCATCACATGACCGAGTCGGCGCATGTCCCGGACGATGAGAGGAAGGTCCAGGGTGCTGTCGTTCTCCTTGACGGTCGTCACGCCCAGGGACAGAGAGGCCATGAGTGCGGACATGCGCCGTTCAAGGTCTTCGGAGTCCCCCTTTCCCACCACGTGGTAGGAAAGGCCGGGATAGCGTTCGGCCATGGTTGTGTCGTCGCGGACGTCAGTGTGACCCATTTCGACATAGCGGCCGCCGGGTGCCAGCAAGCGCATGGAAGCGTCGATTGCCTCGCCCGCGAGGCTGCCGAGGACGACATCGATGCCGTGGGAGCCGGCGACGGCGCGGATACGGTGCTCGAACGCTGTTCCGCGTGAGGGGGCGATGCGTTCTTCGGGGATCCCGAGCGATCTCAGGACCGGCCACTTGTGGGGGCTTGCTGTGGCATAGATTTCGGCCCCCATCGCAGCGGCGACCTTGGCGGCGGCCATGCCGGTGCCGCTGGCCGCCGAGTGGATCAGAACGCGTTCACCCGGCTGGAGAGCCGCAAGCTGATGCAGCGCATGGCAGGCAGTGGAGAAGGCCACGGGGATGCTGGCGGCCCTCTCGAAAGACCAGTGCCCGGGGTACGGCACGACCATGCGAGCGTCGGTGACGACCATTGATGCGAAAGCCCCCGACACGCTCAGACCCATGACGTGGTGACCCGGTTCAAGGCCGATCACGGCATCGCCGACCTCGGTGACGACACCGGCGAACTCGCAGCCGAAAGGCTCTGGGGCCATGCCGAGAAGGACGAACAGGTCGCGGAAGTTCACGCCTGCTGCACATACACGAACGCGGACTTGACCGGGGCCGAGCGGAACGCCGTCCTCCGGCATGGGGACGGTGCGTACTCCGCCGGGGGTGTTGCTGCCGTCGGGAGCCAGCCGCCAGTGCTTGCCGTCGGCCGGCAGCTGCAGAGCATCACGGGGGTTCACGGCGGTCAGGCGCGGTGTGAGGAGGGTCCCATGCCGCAATGCCGCCTGTTCGGTGACGGTTGCCACGGCGGTGGGCAAGGCGCACAGAGAGTCGGGGTGGTCGTCGAGATCGAGCAGGGCCAGGCGCCCCGGGTACTCCAGCCCGGCGGAGCGGATCAGGCCCCATGCGGCCGCACCGGCAGGATCGGGGACGGTATCGGTCACGGCCGTGCCCTGGGCCCCCTGCGTGACCACGAGCACACGGGCATGTGTCAGCTGGGGGTCGGAGAGGAACTGCTGGACCTGCGCCGTCAGTTGGTGGTTCCTCTGGTGCAGATCGTCGATGTCATCATGTGCGGGCCGGGTGACGGGCCGGTGGTCGATCAGCACCACGTCCGGAGGCGGGGTTCCGCCGGCCACCGCCGCCGACAGGGCGGCGACATCGGGGTAGCGGGCCGGTACGAGAGTCGGCTCGTGCGGGGGACCGATGACTACGAGGTTCCTGGGGGCTTCCGCGAGGGAGGACGGGGGCTGTGGCTGCCAGGACAGCAAGTGGCCGAGCGTGGTCGTGCCGCTGAGTGCGGCACGCAGGTGCTGCGGGGTGGCGGGCAGGCTGACCAGTTCCTTGATGACCGCCACGGTGCGCCCGTCGATGTCGGTGATCAACGCATCGATGCGGTCGGTGCCGCATGACGTGACGGTGGCGCGGACGTGGTCGGCGCCGGAGAGCAGCAGCTGCACGGAGCCGATGACACAGGGCAGTTGCAGGTGAGTGCCGGTCCGGGTATCGACCAGCACGCCGTGCAGGGCGGCGTCCAGCAGAGCCGGGTGGATCCCGAAGGCGGCGGCATCACTGCTGAGGGGCTCGTCGAGCCGTGCCTCGGTGTAGCAGGCGGTCTCGCTCAGGTGCACTTGCCGCAGATTGCGGAAGGCGGGGCCGTACTGGTAACCGCACTTCCACAAGTCGTCGTACACGTCGTCGAGAGGGACCGGACGGGTCGGCTCGGGCGGCCAAGTGGTGGTCTCCCCCGGGGTGTTGTCGGTCTTTCGGTCCGCTGGGTGCAGGCGTGCGTCGGCGTGGCAGGTCCAGGGATATTCGGGGGGTGCGCCGGTATGCCGGGCGTGCAGCTGCCACAGGTGCGTGCCGGAGGAGTCGGGTGGCGCCACAGTGATCTGCAGGAGCAGGTCTTCTTCGTCGTCGAGGATCAACGGGGCGTGCAGGGAGAGGTGCTCGACGACTTCACAGCCGACTCGGTCGGCCGAAGTGATCGCGTATTCGATGACCGCCGTCATGGGCACGACCACGGTGTCGTGGACGGCGTGGTCGGCCAGCCAGGGATGTTCGTCCAGGCCGAGCCTGGCCGAGAGGACGAGTGTGCCGGTGTTCGCCTGCTCGGTCTCGGCGACCAGCAGGGGGTGGCCGGCCCGTCGCATTCCGGCGCTCTCCACGTCATGGCGCCGCGGGCGAGGGGCCCAGAAGCGCTGACGGTCGAAGGCGTAGGTGGGCAGGTCGACTTCACGACCGCCGCGCCAGTACGGGCTCAGGTCCACCTCGGCTCCCTGTACGCCGGCCGTCGCCAGGGCCCGCACCACGCCTTCAGGCGTCGGGTCATCGCTGCGCCGTGTGGTGACGACCGTGCAAGGGGGCTCCCTGCGCTCACACAGCTCGGTCAACACCGGCGCGAGCACGGGCCGTGGGGACACTTCGATGCACATGCCGAAGCCCGCGGAGAGGGCCTGGGCGGCCGCCTCCCGGAAACGGACCGGACTGCGCAGGCTGCGGTACCAGTACGCCGCGTCCAGGGCTGCCATGTCGATGACCTGGCCGGTCACCGTCGAGTACATGGGGATTTCAGCGGGCCGTGGCGCGATGGCGGCGAGGTCGGCGAGGACTTCGTCACGGACCGTTTCCATCAAGGCGGTGTGGGAGGCGTAGTTCACCGGAAGCCTCCGGGCCCAGAGCCCTTCGGCCTCGCAGTGCGTCAGCAACTCCTCCAGCGCCGTTCGCCCGCCGGCCACGGTGGTGGAGGAGAGCCCGTTGTCCGCTGCCACCTCCAGCCGTCCCGGCCATCGCGCGAGCAACGCACGGACGTGGTCCACGGGCAGGGCGACTGCGGCCATGCCGCCTTCGCCGGCCACCGCGCGCAGTGCACGGCTGCGCAGGGCCGCGACCTTGGCGGCGTCCTGAAGGGAAAGGGCTCCCGCACAGTGGGCGGCGGCGATCTCGCCCTGACTGTGCCCGATCACCGCATCCGGTCGCACTCCATGGGCGCGCCACAGGGCGGCCAGCGAGACGTACATGGCGAACAGCGCCGGCTGCACCACGTCCACGCGCTCGAGATCCGCGGCTCTGGGCGCACCGCTCACCACCTGGTGCAGGTCCCAGTCGATGAAGGGCCGAAGCGCGCGTGCGCAGCGGTCCATCGCTTCGTCGAAGGCGGGGAAGCGGCCCAGCAGACCGGCCGCCATCCCCGGCCACTGGGCCCCTTGGCCGGGGAAGACGAACATGGTTCGAGGGGGCCCTCCGGCCGGCGCCCTGCCGGTGACGGCCGCCGGATGGCGGCGTCCTGCGGCCAGTTCGTCCAGTCCGGCCAGCAGTTCCTGGCGGTCGGTGGCCACGACGGCGGCCCGGTGGTCGAACGCGCTCCGCGTGGCCTTCAGCGACCAACCGACGTCGGCCGGGCCCAGCTCGGGCCGGGACCGCACGTGTGCGGCCAGCCGGGCTGCCTGATTCCGCAGGGCAACCGGGTTCTTCGCCGACAGCAGCCAAGGCGTCACCGACGGGCCATGTTCGGGCAGGGGACCGTCCGCGCCCCTCATGGGGTGAAGGCTTCGAGGCGCGGGGGCTTCCTCCAGGATCACGTGGGCGTTGGTGCCGCTGATGCCGTACGACAACACCCCCGCGCGGCGCGGCAGTTCGCCCCTCGTCCAGGTGCGGGGCCGCTCCAGCAGGCGCAACCTGCCGCTCGACCAGTCGACGTGGGGCGTAGGGCGCTCCACATGCAGGGTGGCCGGCATCCGCTCATGCTGCAGAGCGAGCACTGCCTTGATCACTCCCGAGATACCGGCGGCAGCCTGTGTGTGCCCGATGTTGGACTTCACCGATCCCAACCACGCCGGCCGTTGGGGCGTGTGCGCGCTGCCATAGGCCGCCAGCAGCGATGCGCCTTCCACGGGATCCCCGACCACCGTGCCCGTACCGTGCGCCTCGATCAGATCCACGTCCCCGGGCCCGAGCCCCGCGTCGCGCAGCGCGGCACCGATCACCGCTTCTTGGGATGGGCCGTGAGGAACGGTCAGTCCCTCGCCGGCCCCGTCCTGGTTGAGGGCGCTGCCGCGGATCACTGCCAGCACCGGGTGCCGCAGCCGATGTGCCCGCTCCAGGGGCATCAGCAGCAGGGCGGTTGCGCCTTCGGACGGGCAGAAGCCGTCGGCTTCCGCACCGAACGCCTTCGACCGGCCGTCACGAGCCATCGCCCCCGCCGCACCCAGCGCGATGAGAGCGGCCGGGCTGGACATCACCGTGACTCCGGCGGCGATCGCCGTCTCGCACTCCCCGCCACGCAGCGCTTGGACCGCCAAGTGCAATGCGGTCAGAGACGAGGAGCAGGCCGTGTCCACGGCGAGAGCCGGACCGCACAGCCCCAGGCAGTAGGCGATGCGACCTGCGACCACGCTCAGGGTGTTGCCCACGAACAGCTGCACCCTGCCACCCGGCGTGGTTTCCGGGATGGCGGGGCCTGTCTTGTGGCCAGTGAGGTAACCGCCCTCGAAGCCCCCCGCGTAGACGCCGGTCCGGGAGCCTCGCAGTGAGAGGGGGTCGATGCGGGCATGCTCCACCGCTTCCCACGCCACTTCGAGTGCCAGGCGCTGTTGGGGGTCCATGCCCAGCGCCTCCCGGGGACCGATGCCGAAGAAGGCGGCATCGAACTGGGCGACGTCCCGCACGAATCCGCCCATGCGGACGGGGCTGGCCCCTGGATGCGCCGGATCGGGATGGCACAGCGTGCGAAGGTCCCAGCCGCGGTCGTCCGGGAGTGGAGACGCTTCGTGCCGGCCCGCCGCCAGCAGCTCCCATAGCTCATCGGGTGTCCGGATCTCGCCAGGCAGTCGGCATGACATGCCGCAGATGGCGATCGGCTCCCCGGGCATGCTCATCATCCCCCCGGCTCTTGCACATGTCAGCTCAACGGCGCGCGATCATCGGCGCGTTGGGGTGGATGCTGCCCAGGAGACAGGGCCCTATGGGGACAACATGACCCTATAACCCAAACGGGGGACTGGTCGTCTGTATATGCGCCTTGCTGGTCATGTCCTGAAGTCGGCATAAGGCGCACTCTTGTGGGCAGTCGTCAACGATGCCCTCGCATCAGGCGGGCACCTGCCGTGGAAGGAAGGGGTACCGCCATCACGACACCGGACAGCGGGTCCGCTCCGGACCGCGGATGGGGCCGCACCAGCCGACGGCGCCTGCTGGCCGCCGCCCTGCCCACCGCCCTTCTCGCTGTCGTCCTGCTGATGTCCGCCGGCACCGGTGCGCTGGCCGTCGCCTTCGCCGGAGGGCTGCCCCTGACCGTCTATGCCGACAAGGTGGAGGTCACCGGGGTGTCGGTCACCCCCGGCGTCACCACGGGCAGTGTGCCGCGGCCGGCCCTGGTGGCCCAGGCCGACAAGGCCGTCGTCACCGGTGCCTGCGTCACCTCCACCGCCCACTTACCGGCGATCGGCGCCATGACCGTCTCCATCAAGCTCGACCGGGGCGATATCGGATCGGTCTCGGTTCAACCCGGCGCCGTGAAAGCCCGCAAGGTCACCGCCGACGGTGCCGGCCTGACCACGCCCGACCAGACCGAGGAGAAGAACCTCGGCCTGTTCACCGTCACGGCCGGCCACGTCACAGCCGAGGGCATCACCGCAGAACCGCAGGCATTCGCCGTCGGCACGGTCACCGCCCACGTCGTCGACATCAAAGTGAGCACCGGCACCCACGGCTGCACCCCTGACTGGGCCATGGCCGTACCGGAGCGGACGTCGTCCGGGGAGAAGAACCAGCAGTGACCCTGCAACGGTGGCGGCACTGGAGGCGAACCCGGCCCTT
Organism: Streptomyces sp. NPDC002536; assembly: GCF_053594995.1. NCBI lineage: Bacteria > Bacillati > Actinomycetota > Actinomycetes > Kitasatosporales > Streptomycetaceae > Streptomyces > Streptomyces sp. NPDC002536. The sequence continues at coordinate 32,068 of NZ_JBSFWU010000049.1, read as the reverse complement.
CTACGCCGGGCTACTCATGCTCGCCGGAGCGGTGGCGCTGGTCGGCATCTCCTGGGTGGATCTGGGCCTGATCCGCCTCACCGGCAGAGCCGGTGCCTCCTCCTGGACCATCAGCGCGCTGCTGACCGTCGCCGGCCTGAGCACGTGGACACAGCCCGCCCACCGCAACTATGCCGGAACCCTCGCCATCACCATGGCACTGTGCAGCTTGTTCCTCGCCAATCTCGGCGGGCTCCTCATCGGCTTCCTCCTCGCCGCCGCCGGGGGCTGCCTAGCCCTCGCCTGGACTGTGCAGGAGGAAGCCCCTGCGCAGCATCGGCACCGGCCGCGGGCCTGAGCGAGAGCAGACAGGGGAGGCCGATTCCGTCAAGGTTCGCTGGGGCGGCGCGCACATTCGCGGGGTCAACGCCTGAGTGTCTGACCGCAGTCCGGTTCCTATGGGCAGTCGCAGCGAAGATGCCAAGGCAGCGCCTGGGTGGAGTTGGTGGAACGCGACATCGGTCCTTCGAAGATGGATGGTCCGCGCCCGGCCTATGGGAGTCGGGGTGACTACCGCACGTCGTTCAGGCGCGATCTGTCACGCCTGGCAGTGCGGGAGAACCGGAACCCCACCGTGGCCGCCCGGCCCACGGCGGCGGATGTCCGCTCCGTCGCCCGGGGCCGGGCGGATGAGTGACGGTGTGGAGGGCTACATCTTCGAAAGGCGCCGTGTGCAGACCGTCCATGGGTAGAAGCCCATGGCTGATGCCTTGGTGTTGAAGGGCTTCGGTGTGCCGTCGCGTGCGATCGCGGCCTTCTGCAGCTCGCCGTAGGCGATGCCGTCGATGCCGTAGGCAGGTGCGTAGCCCGGCTGTGCCAGGAAGGTGAAGCACTCGCCGTAGAGGAACTCGACGGTCAGGCCGGTCTCTTCGGCGGCCCACTCCAAGAAGCCGGGCAGGGTGCGCCAGCCCATGTTGACCTGGACGTCGCACATCGCGCGCAGGTAGCGCACGACGCGCCAGATATACGTTTCGAACTGCGCGGCGCGGATGCACTGCGCCTGTTCGAGCGGTGTGCTGCCGTACAGCTCCAGGTAGTCGCGCTCCGTTGCGCTGAGATCGTCGCGGCCGTGGAGTTCGGCGGCGGCGTGCCAGTACTCCCACTCGCGCCAGAACGCCTGTCCTTCGGTGAGCGGAACCTGCATCGGCCCTGCGAAGTTGAGCAGGGGCGAGCGTCCGTACTGGGCCGCGAGCACGAAGTTGAGCCCGTGCGAGAACTCGTGGACCATGATATTGAGGAGGGTGGGCAGCGCCGTGACCTTCCCCGGGGTGAGGTAGAGACACGACTGCGGGTCGCTGGTGAGGTAGCGGACGGCGATGTCCTGCCCGCCGGTGATCACGGGCTGCATGTAGTCCGGTGTCTCCAGCAACTTCAGCCGTGCGAAGGTGTCGGTGCCGACGTCGATCAACCGCTCCTTCGCGAAGTTGTTGCAGATGTCGGCTGCCTTCCGTACGAACTCCGGCAGCTCCTTCTGGTTGTCCCCGGGAACGGGCCACTTGCTGCCGACGGCATCCCAGACGTCCGCCACCGTTGCGTCGGGCCCGAGGCCGAGCAACGATCCCAGTTCGGCCGCGAGTTCCCGCACGATCGGCATGTCCTGCGCGAGCCAGGACCTCGCGGTGAGGTCGAGGTCGGAGGCGCTCGGCGTGAAATCGTACAGCCTGGCGAGGAGTTGTGGGTACCCGCCGGTGCGGAACGGGGTCATGCTCCCCGCCTTGAGCGCCCGGAACATGGTGGCGAAGTCCCGGGAGTCAAGATCCTGTACTTGGAAGAGCTCCCTGAACTCCGCGGTCCTGCAGAGGACTTCGGCGAACTCCTCGTCGAACTCCCGGGGAACCTGTTCCTGGAGGATCCGCATGGTCTGCGCGCAGTAGTCGGCCGCGTCCAGGCACTGCTTCTTGTGGACGACGTCGAGTGCCGTGTTCCGGAGCCGGTCCGCCTCGAAGGCGATCTTCTTGCCGGCGCCGGTGAGGAAGTCCCGCAGCCAGGCCCCCGGGGGGCTGCCGGCCCCCTTGAGCAGCCCGATGTAGAAGGCTCCGTCGCCGCAGTCGCTCACCGCGGCCCCGGGCTGCGGGAAGTCCAGCTGGGCCGTGAGCAACCGGAGTTGCTTCACGGCTGTTTCGCGCAGATCGCGGTCGTCGAGCTCGGCCTGTGCCCGGGAGCTCAGGGCCGCGGCCCTCTCATGGGCCTGGGCCACCGCTTCTTTGGTCGGGACGAAGACCCGGGACAGGTCCCTCAGCCACCCCGAGGTGTAGCCGGCGACCGGGCAGAGGCGGGCCCAGAAGTCGGTGATGTCCTTCTCGACCGGTGTGCACTCTCCCACACGCACGCCCGTCACCTCACCGTGCCCGGATCGGGAACCATGATCACGTCAGGTTCGAGGTGCGCGAAGGACGGGGTGAGCCGCTTGCCCCACACCTCCTGCTCCCAGGAGTCCAGCGTGATGTCGATCAGTCGCTCGGGCCCTGCTTCGGAGACATCCTTGGGCACGTCCTTGGGCGAGAGCAGCACATACGGCGCACAGGCCAGTGCACAGCCGACCTCGTCAGGACCGGCGTAGATCGCTTTGGCGGAGATGTACGCCGCCTCGTACCCGGCACCGTGGTAGTCCTGACCGCACAGCGCGATGCTCTTGGCCACGACCTTGATACGGTCCTCCAGGAGCTCTTTGACCTGTTCCTTGTTCGGAATCCTGGTGTCCGCCCCCAACTTCCGCGCCTGATGCAGCTGCACGGGGAACGTGCCGCAGTCCTCGATGAACAGATTGCTGAACCGCTCCGGACCACCCGTCGGCTGTTTGGCGATCGCGATGGCGATGATGGCCCAGGCGTAGGCCGGACCCCGTACGGTCGCGCTCTTGTTGGCGCAGATGACATGTGCTCCGGGCATCGGGGGATGCCGGACGTCCTTCGCCTCCACGTGCCCGAACAGCTTCTCCGTGGCTCCGAGGAGGTCGGTGGCGGGATACACGGCAAGGTCGGTGGGGATGCGCGGGTCGTCGGCGGCGGGGATCGTGAAGAGCGGTTCTCGTTTGCCCCCGTTGACCCGGGCCACGTGGTAGCCCCACAGCGCTCCGTTGAGGCCGCAGAACGACGAGGCGGTCTCCATGTTGATCTGCGCGATATTGGCGTCCGCGGCCTCGCAGCGGTCGTAGGAGACGATGTTCTCGGTGCCCTCGTCCAGGCCCGCGACGTTCACCTTGCCGACCGAGAGCTTCATCGTCGCGATGTAGCCGGTCCCCTGGCTGTCGAACGGGGGGTTCTTGCCGAGGGGGTTGAGATAACCGAGCGCGTAGTCGTCCTCAGTCCCGATCGCGTTCTTCACCACGCCGGTGAGGCGCATGCGCAGGTCCTGCTCGCTGGTCATGCCGAGCTCCTTTCGGTGATGGTTCGCGGGGTGTTTCGGTCGGCCCTCCTACCGGGGTGGCATGAGGGTCCAGTTGTGCGACTCGCGGCTCTTCATATGACCTTGGAGCCAGCTGTATTGGGCGTGCTTGCGCAGGAAAGCCTCCGCGTCGAACTGCCGGCCGCAGGAGTGGCCCCAGCGGGCCTGGAAGGTCATGGCCTCGGCCATTTCACTGTCCATGGCCTTGCCGTCGTTGGCTCCCCAGGGGTAGTAGGGCCCTTGGCCGTGGTTGCCGTTGCGCGCGTCGTCGAGTTCCAGATGGCCGCAGATGGTTCGCGAGCACGGTGAGTCCGGCTTCTCGGTGTAGACGTCGTAGTGGTCGGCGATCATCTGCTGGGCCAGGGCGACGTCCACCTTTCCGTGGTGCTCGGCGAACAGCTGGTCCCAGCGCAGCCGGCGCGAGCCGTTGCCGCGGATGTCGGAGTACGCGCCGGGGTCCGAGCACTCCTGGTTGCGCACCCGCAGATCGGCCGCCACGTTGTAGCCGGCGAAGTAACCGCTGCCCTTCTCCTCGTAGCCCTGGTGCTTGAGCCCGAGGTCCACGCGGGCGATCCGCTTCGTTCCGGTCTCGCCGAGCAGCCATGTGTTGGCGTAGCCACCGTTGTTGCCCTTGCACATCGCCTGGTACCACTCCCGCATGCTGCCGCTGTACTGCGCGGCGCGCCGGGACCGTTGGAACTCCGGATCCAGGCCGGCGGCGAAGCCGTTGAATCCGCCGATGGTCGTCTCGGTGATCATCAGCCCTGCGTCCGTCACCGTCCAGTCCATGGTGCTGCTGATGTAGCCGGGTACGGCCTGCATCAGCATGCGGTGTCCCGAGCCGGGCGTGATGTCGAGGATGATGTTGTAGTTGTCGCCCATGGCGTAGCGATCCCAGGTGTTGTGCGCCATGACGACCTTCCCGTCGGCGCTCACGTCACCTGTGCACACGAAGGCGCTGCAGCGGTGCAGCCCGCCCTTGGTCCATACCGGCTTGAGGTTCGTGTCGGGGTGGCAGGTCGTCCACCATCCGCCGAGCAGTTCGTTGTACCCGTTCCAGGCGACGAGAACGTCCTTGGGCACGTCGACGCCGCGTGCGGCCGCGCCGTCCGCGATGCCCTGGATCTCCTCGTCGAACTCGGCGTCCAGCTTCCCGAACGCCTCCCAGACGTGATCCGCGAAGAAGCGGAGGCTTTCGCCGGTGTCCCAGCGAGCCATGAAGTCCGCCACTTTCAGGGCGTATTCAAGCTCCTGGGAGAGGAGGGAGCCGTGCTGTCGGCCCCGCTCGTAGGGTTCGCCCGACAGCTCCACGTACAGCCAGCCGTTGCGTTCTATTCGGCGGCCTGCGCTTCTGCCGACCGATTCGCTCATAGCGCACCTCCGATCTTCCGGGAAACTCACGGTCGATTCGTGGTTTGCAGTCGCAGTGCCCAGCATGCTGGCCCCGCTTTGCGAGGCACCAGAGCATTAACCGGCCAAGCGACACGAAGGGTGGGACACGTGTGAATTCGGTCTTTCGGGATCTGTCCGATTTCGCGTGCCGCAGTGCTGACGCCCGCCCGTCTTTCCGGGCACGCATCGATGCGGCGGGTTTCCTGGCGGCGATTCGTTCCATGAAGCCGGTACCTCGCTGGCCCGCACCCATGACGACGAGGGAGGGGGTGCCGGAGGGGGGCACATGAGGAGGAGAGCTGTGTCCCAGCCGCCGACGGGTTCGCGGTCGGCGGGGCTGACGATGTTGTAGCGAGCGAGTTCAGCCTTGCGGGGAACCCACTCCTCGTCGATGTAGGCGTTCGTTCCGGCCTTGGAGACGAGCGGGAAGCTGTGCAGCCAGATGCCGCCGACTCGGACGGAGAGACCAGCCGACGCGCTCCGGGAGGCATCCCCGTCTTCAGCTTCGCTACTGTCAGTGAGGCGTCCGGGGTTTGGGCAGGCTGGTTGTGGGCTGACTCGTCGTGCGGGTCAGGTGACGGGGACTCAGGCGGCTAGGAGGTGGCTGCTGTGGTCTCGGTGGCTGACTTCCCGGTGCGATGCTGACGAATTGCTGACCAGGTGACTCCCACGGCGCTTTTGGCCTGCGTAAACGCTCGGCAGTGCTGAGTTGTGCACCATCTTGACGAAGTGCCCGGCGGCGTCGGGCCCGATGTGGGTGCAGCAGGGGGTGCCGTCGGGGGTCTTGGCGGCAATGGACTCGAGGGGGGCCGAGGACTTTGTGGGCGTTGCCGCCGTCGATGATCATGTCGCCCTCGTCGAGGAGGGGCGCGAACTCGTCGATGACGGCGTCGGTGGGGCCGCCGGCCTTGACCATGATGATGAGGCGCCGGGGCTTCTGCAGTGCGGCGACGAACTCCTCGGCGGTCTCGGCGGGGACGAAGTTGCCCTCGTGGCCGTGTTCGTCAATGAGGGCTGTGGTTCTGATGGTTGTGCGGTTGTGGACGGCGACGGTGTGGCCGTGGCGTGCGAAGTTTGTGCGAGGCGTCAGCGCCGGAGGGGGAGATGCCGCTGCCCTTCCTCCCGACCGTGCCGCTGAAGGCGGCCTTGGCCCTGGTGCACTTTGGCCCGCGGTCCCAGCGGCAGGATGATGAGCAGCGCGTTTTCGACTCGATTCCTGCCGATTGGCGGGACGAGTTGTAGCCTCGGACAATGGCCCACGCCTATGCAGTGAGTTCGTATGCGTCCGCGGCCCCCGGGGCCGTGTTTTCGGCGCTCGTCCGGGCAGCCACCTGGCAGCTGTGGTCACCGATTGACGCGGTGGAGATCGAGGGCGGTGGAAGCCCTGAAGACCGGCAGCAGGTGGGCGACACCCGGATCTTCCGCACAGGTCGGCATGTCTCGCGGGAGCGGATCGTCGAGTTGGTCCCCGACCGGCGGTTCGGCTACGAGAACGTGAGCGGCACGTTTCGGTCCTACCGAGGCACCGTTGAACTCGTACCGGCATCCCGAGGCGGCACAGAGATTGCGTGGTCCGGTGTCTTCGAGCCGAAGTGGCGGTTCTCCGGCCGGTTCTGGCAGTGGTACCTGACCCGCTACATGCGGCGGATGGCTGACGGACTGGCGGCGTACGCGAGCGAGAAGGAGCTGTCCGGAGAAGGGTGACCGGAGGCACCCATGTGCCGGCGATCAGGAGGCGGCGGATGCCGAGCGCCGCCATCTCGACAACGAACGCGGGCAGTTCACGTTCGAGCAGGCGCGCCCGCCCGCATCAGCAGGTGCGGCAGGCGGAACCGGGACACGCCCGGCGCCGCCGGTCTGCGGATTCCCGGATCCGTTACGGCTGCCGAACGGGCGCAGACGGACGAGGTGCGGCAAGGAACGGGCGGGCGAGCGCCGAGGCGGTGGCGGTATGAACACTCTGCGGGCCCGTTCGGGCGGCGGATGCCCGAACAGGCAAGGCGCCGCCGAGAGTTGTGCATGCATTCCGAAGAGCGGCGCCATCGTCTGCCGACCCTGGCGCGTCAGTGGGGCAAGGCCGAAGTCACCGACGTCGCGGCGGGCTTGGGGTCGCGCCCGAGACCATCGGACGGGACCTGAGCGAGCTGGAGCACCGTGACCTGGTGCTGCCGCACTCCCGATCCGGGGGCGGGCCTCGCGGGGGAGGAGCCGGCCGCCCTCGCCGGGTCGCGCGGCACCACGGCCACTTGACAGCCCCTTCGCGCGGCCCCCTTACCGCGCGTCCGGCTCCTCCGGCCGGAACGCGTCGTCGATGTTGTCCTCGACCCACGAGCGGAGCGCGTTGAGCGGGATTGCGGCGCTCTTTCCGAGCGTGGTGAGCGAGTACTCGACGTGCAGCGGGACGGCGGGGTAGACCGTGCGGTCGAGGATGCCGAAGTCCTCAAGGCGGCGCAGCGTCTGGGTCAGCACCTTGGGGCTGACGCCCTGGAGCCTGCGCTGAAGCGCTCCGAAGCGCTGGGGTTCCTCTTCGAGGGCGCCGATGACCAGTGCCGACCACTTGTTGGCGAGCAGGTCGAGCAGAGTGCGGCAGGGGCACTGGGCGGCGTAGACGTCGTGGTGCGCGTGCTGGCCGCTGGGGCAGGTGGTCGTCATGCTCACTTTCCTCACCAGGGAACTTCCCAATGGGAAGTAGAAGACCTTGAAGGTAACTGTACCCCCGGGGATAGCTTCGTCGACGTCGAGGGGAGGCCGTCGAAGGGCCTTCCACAGGCTGCCATTTCAGGAGATGACGTATGTCCGCAGACATGATGCGCACGGTGGTTCAGGACGGTTTCGGCGGTCCGGAGGTGTTGCGGGTCCAGCAGGTGCCGCGCCCGGTTCCGCTCCCCACCGAGGTGCTGGTGCGGGTGCACGCGGCCGGGATCAACCCGGTCGACTGGAAGACCCGCGGCGGCACTGGCATGGCGGGCCTGCTGGGTGAGCCGCCGTTCACCCTGGGCTGGGACGTGTCGGGCGTGGTGGAGGAGGTCGGCTTCGGCGTGACCACCCTGAAGGCCGGTGATGAGGTGTACGGCATGCCGTGGTTCCCGCGCGTCGCGAACGGCTACGCCGAGTACGTGACCGCCCCGGCCCGCCAGTGGGCCCGCAAGCCGGCCACTGTCGACCACGTGCACGCCGCCGCCGTGCCGCTGGCGGCGCTGACCGCCTGGCAGGCCGTCGTCGACACCGCCCAGTTGCAGGCCGGTCAGCGCGTCCTGGTCACCGCCGCCGCCGGCGGGGTGGGCCACTTCGCGGTCCAGTTCGCCAGGCATCTGGGCGCCCACGTCATCGGCACCGCCAGTGCTGCCCGCCACGCCTGGCTCAAGGAACTGGGCGCCGACGAGACCATCGACTACACCACCACCCGTTTCGAGGACGCCGTCAAGGACGTCGACGTCGTCATCGACCTGGTGGGCGACGCCCACGACCGGACCAGCACCCGCTCGCTGAAGGTCCTGCGCCCCGGTGGCCTGCTGGTCGCGATCCCGCAGGGTGTCTCCCCGGAGCTGGCGCAGGCCGCCGAGGCGGCCGGGGTGCGGGTCACCCCGTTCCTGGTCGAGCCGGACGGTGCCGCGCTGACCGCGATCGCCGGCCTGATCGACGCCGGCGAGGTCGTCGTCGAGGTGGAGGAGACCTTCCTGCTCGAGCAGGCCGGTGCGGCCCACGCCCGCGGCGAGGCGGGCCGCACCCGCGGCAAGCTCGTCCTCACCGTCGCCAACTGACCACCGCGACAACCACTTTGGGGTAATGCCATGTACTACGAGATCCGCCGCTATCAGGCCCGGCCCGGACGTCGTGAGGAGTGGGTGCGCTACATGGAGGACGTGGTCATCCCGTTCCAGACCTCGTTGGGTATGGATGTGACCGCCTCCTTCACGGATGACGAGGACGAGGACGGCTATGTATGGATTCGCCGGTTCGAGGACGAGGCCCAGAGCGAGGCCCTGAACGCGGCGGTCTACAACCACGACCGCTGGAAGAGCGAGATCGGCCCGGTCGTCCACGATCTGCTGATCCCCGAGAAGTCCGTCATCACCCGTGTCACCCCCACCAAGGCCTCCCCCCTGCGGTAGCCCGCGACGCCCGCATATCGGCCGGCAGGCGCCGGTCCCCGCGCACGGCGCGCGAGGGCCGGCGCCGGCCGCATCCGGCTGGTGCGCGGCAGCGGGCGGTGTCAGGCCCCGCCGCGCAAGCTATAAGCAATGATGCAATGTAAGTTGTAGGCAATTAGATTGTGCACGAGGAAAGTGTGCCCTAGCCTGTTTGTGAGGGCCGACCCCTGCTGGGGCGGACCCCCTCAACCCCGCCTTCCTGAAGGAGACTTCGCCATGTCGCAGCACACTCCGCCCGCCCCCGTCCTGGAACCCGCGGCCCAGGAATTCGCGGAGGCCACCGCCAACCCGCCGTACCTGTTCGACCTCGGTCCCGTCGGGGGCCGCAAGGTCGTGGACGAGGTCCAGTCCGGGGAGACCGCCAAGCCCGGCGTGGACGAGGAGTGGATCGAGGTCGCCGGTGGCCCGACCGGCTCGGTCCGGGCCCGGATCGTCAAGCCCGCCGGCGCCACCGGCAGCCTGCCGGTGATCATCTACATCCACGGCGCCGGCTGGGTCTTCGGTAACGCCCACACCCACGACCGGCTGGTGCGCGAGCTGGCCGTCGGTGCGCGGGCGGCCGTGGTCTTCCCCGAGTACGACCTGTCGCCCGAGGCCCGCTACCCCGTGGCGATCGAGCAGAACTACACCGTGGCCCGCTGGGTGGTCACCGACGGCGCGGACAAGGGCCTGGACGGCTCGCGGATCGCGGTGGCGGGCGACTCGGTGGGCGGCAACATGGCCGCGGCCCTGACACTGATGGCCAAGGAGCGCGGCGACCTGCCGTTGGTCCAGCAGGTGCTGTTCTACCCGGTTACCGACGCTGCCTTCGAGACCGGCTCCTACCACCAGTTCGCCACCGGCTACTTCCTGCGGCGCGACGCGATGCGCTGGTTCTGGGACCAGTACACCACCGACCCTGCCCAGCGGGCCGAGATCACCGCCTCCCCGCTGCGCGCGAGCGTGGAGCAGTTGAAGGACCTGCCGCCGGCGCTGGTCATCACCGCCGAGGCCGACGTGCTGCGCGACGAGGGCGAGGCGTACGCCAACAAGCTCCGCCAGGCCGGCGTCCCGGTCGTCGCGACGCGCTATCAGGGCATCATCCACGACTTCGTGATGCTCAACGCCCTGCGTGGCACCCAGGCAGCCGGCGCCGCCATCGCCCAGTCCGCCACCGTCCTGCGCGCGGCGCTGCACACCGCCTGACGCGCCGCCCCTCTGGCGTCGGCCGTCCCGGTCGCCCCCAGCGCGCTCGTCACCACTACCACCGGTGCCGTGCCGGCCCCTGCCACGGGGCCGGCCTGCCGCATTGTCTCGTGCACGATCAACGATGACACTTGGATATCGTGTGCCCTGCAGAGTTACAGTCAGGCATGTCCAGTCACGACCTCGACCAGCAGCCGGACCAGCAGTTCTCCCTGCTCCTCGACGACCAGATGTGCTTCGCTCTCTACGCCGCCTCCCGGGCGGTCACCGGGCTCTACCGGCCGCTGCTGCAGGACCTCGGCCTGACCTACCCCCAGTACCTGGTGCTGTTGACCCTCTGGAGCCGGGACGCGATCGCCGTAAAGGAACTCGGGGCCGCCCTCCACCTCGACTACGGCACCCTGACCCCGCTGCTCAAGCGCCTGGAGGCCGCCGGACTGGTGCGCCGCGAACGCCGCCCCGACGACGAGCGCGCCGTCACCATCACCCTCACCGAAGAGGGCGCCGCCCTGCGCGAGCGCGCCCTCGCCATCCCCGCCGCGATCGGCGACGCCATGGGCCTGGACCCCGAGGAGTTCGAGCGCACCCGCGCGACCCTGCGCCGCCTGACCGACAACGTCACCCGCCACACCGCCACCGCCGCCCGCTGAGCTGCTGACGCACCGGCAACCACCTTCGCAATAGGTCGAGTTGGGCCTCCGGTGTGCAATCGCGAGTCGGTCGACGGTCCTCCGGGCCGGCTCCGTCCAGCGCCGGTCCGGCAGCCGGGGTGGCCGACATCGCGACCGCCGTCGGCCACGTCCGGCTCGGCCTCGGCGTGTCACTGATGCCGACGCCCACGCCCCCGACGATCCGCGGCTTGCGGGTCCGTCCGCTCGCCGGGAGCCCGTTGCCGTCGCCCCCGGAGGCCGTCATGCGATCGCAGCCGGGCGGGCCGCCGCTGCCGCGCCATCCGGACTGCCGGACCCGCCGCAGCCTCACTACTTCCCCATGGGAAGTACCTGCCCTTGCGGGTAACCACCCCCTCGGGCCTACGGTCGCAACCACGACGGGACGGGCCCAGCGGATCGGGTCCCCTGCTTCCCCTACGGACGCCGGCCGGCGCGAGCACGCACCACAGCACTCAGAAGGAAGTCATGACCAACGCCCCCCTCATCAAGTCCACTTCCGCCGCCTCCATCACCCTTGAAGCTGCCAACGCCCTTATCGACGCGGTGCGCACCGCCGCCGTGGAGATCGGCTTCGAGGCATCCGTCGCCGTCACCGATGCCGGCGGACACCTCAAGGCGTTCCAGCGCACCGACGCCACGCCGTTCCTCGCCGCCGAGGTCGCGCTCGACAAGGCGTGGACCTCGGCGTCCTTCGGCTACCCCACCCACACCTGGAACAACTACCTGAAAGACCCCCAGGTCGCGCCCCTCGCGAACCACCCGCGACTGATGGCCGTCGGCGGCGGCTACCCGGTCCTCCTGGACGGCAAGCTCATTGGCGGCCTCGGCATCTCCGGCGGCACCTACGAGCAGGACCAGCAGGCCGCCGAGACGGCCCTGAAGGCACTCGGCTTCGAACTCCCCGCCTGACGAAGGCCCCATCGGCTGCCCTGGCCGCACGCCGGACGCCGCAGCCGGGGCCGCCGAATCCACGCCCACAGCATCACGCTCGTACGACGAAGTCTGGAGCAACACGAGTGACAGCCGTCAGTTCAGCCACGCGCGCCACACAGGTGCTCGCCCGTCCGTTCTCGCTGGGGAGCATGTCGCTGCCCAACCGGATCGCGATGGCCCCGATGACCCGTTCGTTCTCACCCGGTGGCGTTCCCGGTGCCGACGTGGCGCGGTACTACGCCCGGCGGGCCACGGGCGGGGTGGGCCTGATCATCACGGAGGGCACATACGTCGGCCACCCCGCCGCCGGCGACAACGACCGCGTGCCTCGGTTCCACGGGGACGAGGCGCTGGCGGGCTGGTCCGCCGTGGTGGAGGCGGTGCACCTGGCGGGCGCCCGGATCGTCCCGCAGCTGTGGCACATGGGCATGGCCCGGGCCGCCGACGCCACAGCCGCGGGCGAGGCCTCGCGCATCGGCCCCTCGGGGATTCCCCTCGACGACTCACCGCACAGTCGGGAGATGTCCCTGCCGGAACTGGACGCGGTCATCGGCGCGTTCGCCACCGCGGCGGCGAACGCGGAGGCGGTCGGATTCGACGGGATCGAGATCCACGGCGCCCACGGCTACCTCATCGACCAGTTCCTGTGGGATCGCACCAACCACCGCAGCGACGCCTACGGCGGCGACGCCGCCTCCCGCGCCCGCTTCGCCGCCGAGACCGTGGCCGCCTGCCGACAGGCCGTCTCGCCGTCCTTCCCGATCATCTTCCGCACCTCCCAGTGGAAGTCGGGCCACTACCAGGCCCGGATCGCCGAGACGCCGCAGGACCTCGAGGCCATCCTGACCCCGCTCTCCGACGCCGGAGTCGATGCCTTCCACTGCTCCACCCGCCGCTACTGGCAACCGGAGTTCGACGGCTCGGACCTCACTCTCGCGGGCTGGGCGAAGAAGCTCACCGGCAGGCCCGCGATCAGCGTCGGATCGGTCGGCCTGCACAACGAGTTCACCCAGGCACTTCAGGGCGAGAAGGCCGAAGTCACCGGAATCGACGGCCTGCTGGACCGGATGGAGCGGGACGAATTCGACCTCATCGCAGTGGGCCGCGCCCTGCTCGCAGACCCCGACTGGGCCGCGAAGACCCTCAGCGGCCGCATGCACCAGCTGACCCCGTTCGACCGGAGCGTGCTCTCCGGCCTTCACTGAGGCATGTCCCGGAGGGCAGCGGGCGGACCGGACGGCGATTTCCCGGACCGGCGCCCCGGGCGCCGCTGCCGCGAAGGGGGCGCCGGAGCCCGGCTCGGCCGACGGCCCGCTGCTGATCAGCCACTGTTGATCAGTGCGACGGCCTTGTCCATCGCGTCCCACGCCTGCGCAGGGTCGGGGCGTCGGCCCAGGCCGCAGGCGGCGGCCACGTCCACCTCGCGCCGGGCGAACCGTTCGATCATGTCCAGCAGGCTGCGATGGTCCTCGATGGTGAGGTTCTCGTGGATGAATCCCGCCACGAAACGCACCTCCGGAGGCAGTTCGAGCGCTTCGAGCGGCCGGTACCAGCCTTCCTCGAAGGATCCCGGCTTGTTCGCCGCCGCGAACGGCGCGTGGATGTAGTCGAGGTGCCGTCCTTCCGGGAAGCCGGTGACCATGGCGTTGGCCAGCAGCACAAGCGGCAGTGCGTCGGACAGCTCGGTGAGGGCCTTGTGCTGGAGATCGCCGAGGCAGAGATGGACGCCGAAATGAGTGCCCTCACGAGTGCCTGCCACGATGTCGTGCAGGTCATGTGCCAGCTGCCTGGCCACCGCCTCCTTGGCCTCGTCGGCTGCCCCGGTCACCGCCAGCAGGCTGGCGGGCGTTTCGAGTTGGAACACCACGGGCTCGTCCGCTGCGTCGACAATGCGGTTGGCCTGGTCAATGGTCGCCCGGGCCCAAGCCTGCGGGATCACCCGGTCGGACATGGCGACGTCCATACCGAAAGCCAGCATGGTGAGGTCGAGCGGGGAGGGCAGGCCGACCTGGAATCTGATGTCGGGACGGCCGGCCTGATCACGGAGGTAGGTGAAGGCCGGGAAGCTCTCGACGAACGTGTGGAAGTAGTTGAGGTGCAGATTCCGCGGGTCCAGTGTTCGGTCCTCACGCACGCGGAACAGCGGGCCCGTCCCGTAGTCGGTGTAGACGCCGTCGTGTATCAGCTCGACATCGGGGTTCACGCGGAGCCATTCGATGGTGCGCGAGCCCCAGACCGACCGGTCTCCGGTCTCTCCGTCCGTCATGCGAAGTAGATGCGCACCAACACGCCGGAGAGCCGTGGCCATGGCATCCGGTGCGGACAGGCCCGGCCAAGTGCCTACAAGGTGAGTCTTTCGCATAGGACGCATCGCCTTCCTGGGGGAGTGCGGTTCGGTCGAGGGAAGATCGTGATCAACTGCCCCTCCGGCCGTCCGGGTGGGGGTGGCAGGGCCACCCTCCTCGCAAAGCCTGCCCCTACGTTGGTGGGCATGCACACGAAGTGGCTGAGCGAGTTCCTGCGGGCCCGGCGCCAACTGGTGCGCCCCGAGGATCACGGGATACCTGCAGGGGCGCGCCGCATTCCTGGCCTTCGACGGGAGGAGGTCGCGCTCCTCGCCGGAGTGAGCTCCGACTATTACGTACGGCTGGAGCAGGGGCGTGAGCGCAATCCCTCTCCCCAGGTCCTGCGGGCCCTGGCGGCCGCCCTGCTGCTGGGGGACGAGGAAGCCTCCTACCTGCGCGCGCTGGTCGATCCGCCGCGGCCCGAGCACCCCAGGCCGGCACGGGAGTACGCAGGCCCGCAACTGGTGTCCTTGCTGGACACCTGGGCGGACACACCGGCCTTGGTCTACGGCCGGCACCTCGACCTGCTGGCCGTCAACTCCCTGGGAGAGGCGCTGTTCTCCTGGCTCGGCGACGAGACCAGCCTGATCACGGCGATGTTCCTCAGTCCGGCCGCCCGGGACTTCTACCGTGACTGGGCCGTCGTCGCGCAGGGGTGCGTGGCCGCGCTGCGGGCCGCCGGCCCCGACCCGGACGATCAGCGGCTGTGGGAGCTGGTGGGTGAACTGTCGGTCCGCAGCCCCGACTTCGCACAGATGTGGGCGCGCCACGAGGTACGGGCCAAGACGGCCTCGGTGAAACGCTTCCACCACCCGGTGGTCGGCGATCTCACCCTGGGCTTCGAGACCTTCTCCGTCAACAGTGCTCCCGGCCAGCACCTCGTCGTCTACCGGGCCGAGCCCGGCAGCGCTGCCGAACAGTCGCTGGTCCTGCTCGGCAGCTTCACCCTCACCGACTTCGACGACATTCCGAGCGAAGGACACATACCGCATGACCTCCCCTGAAGCGCCTGTCTGGTTCATCACCGGCTGCTCCTCCGGCCTGGGCCGGGCACTGGCCACCGCCGTGCTGGAGCGCGGTTGGAAAGCGGTGGTCACCGCCCGGGTTCCCCACAAGGTCACCGACGTGGTCTCGGGGCACGAGGGACGTGCCCTCGCTCTGGCGCTGGACGTCACCGACTCCGGGCAGATCGCGAAGGCGGTCACCCGGGCGCAGGCCGCCTTCGGGCGGATCGATGTGCTGGTCAACAACGCCGGCTACGGCTACCTCGCCGCCGTCGAGGAGGGCGAGGACGACGAGGTTCGCGCCCTGTTCGACACCAACGTCTTCGGCCTGGCCGACACCACCAAGGCCGTCCTGCCGGGCATGCGCGCCCGGCGCGCCGGCCACATCGTGAACATCTCCTCACTCGGCGGCCTGATCGGCTTCGGCGCCACCGGCTACTACCACGCCACCAAGTTCGCCGTGGAAGGCCTTTCCGAGTCACTCGCCGCCGAGGCCGCGCCCCTGGGCATCAAGGTGACGATCGTCGAACCCGCCGCATTCCGTACCAACTGGTCCGGGCCCTCCATGCGCCAGTCCGCCACCACCATCGACGACTACGCCCCCACCGCGGGCACACGCCGCGCCGGCACCCTGGCCACCTTCGGCCATCAGCCCGGAGACCCGGCACGCGCAGCCCAGGCCATCATCGACGCCATCACGGCCGAACAACCGCCGCTGCGCCTGCTGTTGGGCAAAGCCGCATACGACATCGCCACCGCCAAACTCGACTCCCTCAAAATCACCTTCGACGACTGGCGGGAGGTCACTCTCGGTGCCGACTTCCCCCCGGAACAGACCGCAAGCCGACGGCGTGGAGTCGCCAACGGACAGTGAAGGCCAGGGCGGGGAGAGCGGCATGGCTGTGCCGGCAGCACAGGGTGCGGCCCGGCTGGTACAGGACCTCAGGATTACGAAGGCGACCCGGAGGCGAGGCCCTTCACGCGGGAAGAGCCGCAGCTCTTCCTCGACTACGCCGACGACCAGGTCGAACGAGCGGTACGGGCGAAACGGAAGGGCGCTTTGGCGGCCTACCGCGACGCCACGTTGTTCAAGGTGATCTATGGGTGGGGGCTTCGCCGGACCGAGACGTCCAAGCTCGATGTGGTCGACTTCGGGCGCAATCCGCAGGCTCGACAGTTCGGCAGGTACGGCACGCTCAACGTCCGCTACGGCAAGGCGAAGAAGGGACAGCCGCCGCGGCGGCGGAACGTCAGACCCCCGCGAAGCACAGATCGACCGCCTGAAGGCCACGGAGGCCGATCTACGGCAGCGCCTGAAGGCCCGGGACGCCGAGCTGGAGGAGCTGAATACGTTCAAGCAGCGCGCGCTGTCGAAGATCGCGGCCCAGTGGGTTCCGGCGGGAACGCCATCCGGCAAGGCCGGTATCGAGGCCACGCGACCGTGCACGTTCACCGGCATCCGGATGGATTGCACCGGGTTGGAGCGAACAACGAGGTTCACGCCACGCCGAGATCACGTAGGTCGGTCCGGTCGACCGGCCTCGTTCGCCGGGTCGGTCCTCCTTCCGTCATGGCGTTGGCAGCATCAGGGCGAAGACGATTCAAGAGCTGCGGCTCAGTCCTCGGAGAGGAAGTCGGTGATCCGGGGCCAGAGCGAGTCCCACTCCTCTCCGTCGTGCCGGCCGTCGTGCGCGAGGCCGGGCACCGTGACCAGTCTCACGGACCGGCCCAGGCGCTCCGCCTCGGCGGCCGCGTCGCGGGCGTGCTCGACGGGGATGAGGGGGTCGGCCTCGCCGTGCACGATCAGGATGGGGGCGGTGACGTCGCCGAGCGAGGTCAGCGGGCGGCGCTCCGGAGCCGCGAAGTGGGACGCCAGTTGGTCCGGTCCGAGGCCGAGTCGGGAGGGTACGAAGGAGCCGGGCCGGTCGCGTTCGGCCGCCACGAGCAGTGCCGGGTCGTACAGGCCCATGAGCAGAACCGCCCGGTGCCAGCGGGCCGGTGCGCGCCCGAGCGCGGTGAGGGCGGTGTACGCGCCGCGGCTGGTGCCCAGCAGGCTCACCCGGGCTCCGTCGATCCTGGGGAGGCCCGCGAGGTGGTCGGCGGCGGCGAGGACGTCGTCGATGTCCCGGCCGCCCATATCGGCCCGGGCGTCGAAGTCGGGGTCGTGTCCCGGGGCGCCGCGGTGGTCGACGGTGAGGACTGCGAAGCCCGCGGCGCGCAGCGGCGGGTGTTCGCTGATCTGTACGGGGTCGCCGTCCGCGTTCAGGGCCCCGCCCGGGCCCGCGGTGCATACGACGACGGCAGGGTGCGGCCCCGGCCCCGGCGGCAGGCTGAGGTGGCCGTAGATGGTCAGGCCGTCCGCCGAGGTGAACTCGTGGACGGCCAGGTCCTGGACAACACCGCCCGAGGCCCGGTCGAGTTCGTCTGTGAGCAGCCTGGCCAGTCCGGCCATGGTGAGGTTGCGCTGCAGTTTGACCGCGGGCACCGATACGCCGAGTTCCTTGTGCAGCAGGACGCGCAGCCCGACGGCGGTCAGCGAGTCGATGTCGACCGGCTGGTCGTCGCCGAGTTGGTGGTCGGTCAGGCCGGTGGTCCGTTGCAGGATGGGCGCGAGGAGGGTCGGCAGAAGCGTGGCGCGTTCCTCCGGGCCGAGGCCGGCCAGTCGTGCCGCGCCCGGTCCGTCGCCGTCGGCCGTCGTGCCGGCCGGTACGACCGGGCGCACCCGTGGCAGCGGGGCGAGTTGCGGGTTGGCCCGGGCCCAGCGCGGCCAGTCGATGTCGGCCACCGACGCCTCGACCGGGCGGGTCCGCAGCAGCGTCTCCAGTTCGGTCAGGAACCGCTCGGGCGACAGGCCGCCGTGCCCGTTGCGGCGGAGGAAGGAGCCGACCTCGCCGTTGCCGCTGACCGCGACGCCCACGTCGTCGATCATGCCCCAGCCGATGCTGGTGGCGGGCAGGCCCCGGCCCCTCCGGTGGCGGGCGAGGGCGTTGAGGAATTCGTTGGCGGTCGCGTAGGCGCCCAGGGCGACGGAGCCCAGCTGTGCTCCCACCGACGAGAAGAGCAGGAAGAAGTCGAGGGAGTCCGGCCGGGTCTCCAGGTGCAGGTTCCAGGCACCGTCCGCTTTCGGCCGGGTGGCGCTCACCAGGCGCGCCGCGTCGGTGTCCGCGAGCACCGTGTCGTCGAAGTCGGCCGCGGCGTGGACGATGCCCCGGATCGGCGGCATCGTGGCGCGGACCCGGGCCAACAGGGCGGTCACCTGGTTCCGGTCGGCCACGTCGGCCTTCTCCGCCCGGACCTCGACGCCCCGGGCGGTCAGTTCGGCCACCGCCCGCTCGGCCTCGGCCGTCGCGGCACCGCTCCGGCCGACCAGTACCAGATGACGGGCTCCCCTGTCGGCGAGCCGGCGGGCGACCGTACGCCCCAGACCGCCCAGGCCCCCGGTGAGCACGTAGGTGGCGTCGGGCCGGACCGGCGATCCGGCGAGCGAGGACGCGGGAACGGTGACCGGTTCACCGGCCATGCGGACCACGATCTTGCCGAGGTGGTCCGGCCCGCCCATGGCCAGCATCGCCTTGTCGACCTGGTCGGCGGGCATCTCGGTGACCGGCAGCGGGGCGATGACGCCCTCCTCGAAGAGGGCGGCCACCTCCTGCATGGCCGTGCGGACGTCCTCCGGGCGCAGCGCCATCAACTGGTCGTAGTCGAACGCGTGGTGCGTCATGGCTCGTTGTGCGGGCCCGGCATCGACGACAGGTTTGCCGAGTTCGACGAAGCGCCCGAACGTGCGGAGCACCCGGAGATTGTGGTGGATCATCTCCCCGGGCAACGAGTTGAGGATGACGTCGACGCCCTCGCCTCCGGTCCAGCGCAGCACGTCGTCGGCGAACGTCGTGGACCGGGAGTCGGCCACGTGAACCACGCCCTGGTCGCGCAGGAACTCCCGTCGGGTCCGGCTGCCGGCGGTGGCGAACACCTCGGCGCCGAGCCACCCGGCGATGCGGACCGCGGCCAGCCCGACGCCCCCGGCGGCCGAGTGGACCAGGACCCGGTCGCCCGGGCGTACCCGGGCCAGCCGTACCAGCGAGAGGTACGCGGTGACCACCGGGAGCAGTGAGGCGGCCTGTGCCGGGGACAGCCCGTCGGGCTTGCGCACCGCCCGGACCGCGTCGAGCGTCACGTGCGAGGCGAACAGCGCCCTGCTGTGCGCGAACACCGCATCGCCGGGCCGCAGCTCGGTCACGTCCTCGCCGACCCGGACGACCGTGCCCGAACACTCCAGGCCGAGTGTCTCCCGTGAGTGGCTGCCTTCCATCGCCTGGGGCGCGAGCAGCCCGGTCACCTTCAGCACGTCCTTGAAGTTGACGCCGACGCAGACGACTTCGATCTCGACCTCGGCCGGGCCGGGCTCCCGCCGGGCGGTCGCGGCGAACCGGAGATTGTCGGCGGTGGTGCGCAGCACGCCGAGGCGGACGGGCGTGAGGTCGGTATGGGTGGTCACCTGGTGCAGCAGGGACAGGTCCCCGGCCGGTTCCAGCCGTCGGACATAACGGGTGTCCCCGCGCAGCGCCACCTCGTCGAGCCCGTCGTGGAGGAGTTCGGCCAACAGTGCGTCCTCGGCGGCCGCGTCGATGTCGATGAGGCGGCAACGCAACTCCGGCCGTTCGGCGTTGACGACCCGGCCGAACCCCCACAGCGCGGCCGCGAACGGGTCGGTGGTCGGGTCCTCGGGAGAGACGCTCTGCGTGCCGAGGGTGACGATGAACAGCGGCACGTCGCCGACCGGCATCGCCTGCACCAGCCGTAGCGGCTCGGCGACGGGCGAGCACACGGGTGCGTCGTCCGTCCGCCGGCCCGCGACATGGACGACGCCGCGGCAGCCCTTGACCCGTTCCGGCCAGTCGTCCTCGGCCGGATCGGTGCGTACGACCGTGCCACCCGCCGCGGTGATCCGCCGCGTCAGCCCGGCCGCGGTGGCCGAGGAACCGGTGAGGATCCAAGTGCCCTCGGCGTCACCGGTGTTGTCGAGGGGCTCGGGCCGCCAGGTGTGTTCGTAGTAGAGGCGCTGCCCGGGTGCGGTGGTCACGGCGCTGTCGTCGGCCAGCCGTTGGGCGCGCAGGCCGGTCACCTCAGCGACCACCTCGCCGTCGTCGGTGACCAGGGTGAGGTCGCACTCGAACCGTCCCGGGACCGTGCTGTGCCGGTCGCGCCCGTGGACCCACAGCCGTCGGCCCGGTGCGCGGTAGTAGCGGAGTTCGGCGATGCGGGCCGGTACGTAGGTGCCGGCCGCTGCGGTGCCGCCGAGGACGAGGGCCCCGGCGAACACCGCCTGGAGAGCAGCGTCCAGGAACACCGGGTGCAGGCGGTGGCCCGCCCGGTCCACGGTGCCGAGGTCGATCTCCGCGAAGACCTCCCCGGTGCGCTCCTGGAGCCACAGCCAGTCGACGGCGCGGAACGCCGGTCCGTAGTGCAGGTTTCCGGCGCCGAGGCGGGCGTACACCTCGTCGTGGTCGAGTACCGGCAGCGAACGGACGTGCTCGGCAAGGGTGTCGGTGCGCGGCGGCGGCAGCGACGGCCCGGCGACGTGCGACCGGCGCAGCTCGGTGTGCAGCGTCCAGTCAGGGTCGTCCGCGTGGGCGCGGCTGTGCAGGCTCACGCGTCGGCGGGCCGGGTCGTAGCCGACGCGCAGGGTGGTCACCGAGGACGGCGGGAGCACGAGGGGGCGGTGGAAGACGACGTCCTCCAGAAAGCAGGGCTCGTCGTCGGGGAACATCGCGAGCGCGGCCTCGACGTACCCGGCGCCCGGGAAGATCACGTCGTCGCCGATCCGGTGGTCCGTGAGATAGGGGAACTCGGCCGCGCCCAGCTCGATGTCCTGGACGGGCGTGGCCGAGGCGACGGCCCGGCCGCTGAGGTACAGGTCGCCGTGGTGCAGACGTGCCTGCCGGGAGGCCGGCGACTCGGTCCAATGACGGTCTCGCTGCCACGGGTAGAGCGGCAGGTCGAGGTGGTCCGGCGGGCCTGGGTGCACCGCTTCCCAGTTCGGCGTGACGCCGGCCGTGTAGAGGGAGCCGAGCGTTTCCAGCAGCTGCCGGCGCTGCGGTCGGTCCCGGCGCAGTGAGGCCAGATGGATCGCATCGGTGCCGCGGTCGGTCAGGGCCTCGTCCACGGCCGCGGCCAGTACCGGATGCGGTCCGACTTCGAGCACTGCACCAGGCGCCCGGCCGAGCAGGCGCCGGAACGCGTCGGCGAAACGCACCGGCTGCCGCACGTTCCTCCACCAGTACTCGGCGTCGAGCTCGGTGCCGCCGACCCGGTCTCCGGTCACGGTCGAGTAGAGCGGCACCCGGGCCCGGTCCGGCCGGATGCCGGCCAGAGCCGTCAGCAGCGGTGCGCGGATCTCGTCCATCTGCGGGCTGTGATAGGCCACTTCGACCCGCAGCGGCGTGACGGACGCGCTCGTCGCCCTCAACCGGTCGGCCACCGCGCCCACGGCCTCGTGGTCACCGGCCAGCGTGGTCGCCGTCGTGCTGTTGACCGCGGCCACCGATACGCCGTCCGCCAGGTAGGGGGAGAGCTCACCGGCGGGCAGCCCGACCGCGATCATGCTGCCGCGGCCGGCGAGCGTCGCCTGCAGCCGCGCCCGGTGGAAGCTCACCGTCAGCGCATCCTCCAGCGTGTACACCCCGGCCGCGTGGGCCGCGGCCACCTCGCCCACGCTGTGGCCCACGACCACGGCGGGCTCGATTCCCCAGGCACGCCACAACGCCGTCAGCCCGGTCTGCACCACGAAGTTGGCAACCTGTGCGTAGAGGGTCCGGGTCAGCCGGGAGTCGGTCTCGTCGCGGAGCAGTTCGTCGCCGATCGACAGGCCGAACCTTTCGAGCACCGCGTCGCACGCGGTGACGACTTCGGCGAAGCGTGGTTCTTCCCGCAGCAGTTCCCGGCCCATGCCCCACCACTGGGGTCCCATTCCCGTGTAGACGAACGCGACCGCCGGTCGTTCCGTCCGCGTCCGTTGCGCGGCGACTTCGAGCTGCCGCAGTTGCCCGGCTGCTTCCCCGGGGTCGGCAGCGACCACGAAGGTCCGCAGGGAATGGTGGTCGCGGCGCCGTGCGGCGGCGCCGGCGACGCGTCGCAACGTCGGCGCGTCCGGCTGTTCGAGGAGGGTCGCGTAGGCGTCGGCAAGCGTGCGCAAGGCTCCTTGGCTGCGTGCCGACAGCGGGAGCAGCAGCGGCTCTCCGTCGTCCTTCCTGGCGGGTGCGGCGGACCCGACGGCCGGGGCCTCCTCAAGCAGGGCGTGTGCGTTCGTACCGCCCACGCCGAAGGAGTTGACCCCTGCCCGTCGTGGCCCGTCGTGCACCGGAAACGGGACCGTCTCCGTCGGCACGCGCAACGGCAAACGGTCGAACGGGATATGGGGGTTGGGCTTTTCGAAGTGCACGTTGGGCGGGATCAGGCCGTGTTCCAGGCACAGACTCGCCTTGATCACCCCCGCCACCCCGGCCGCCGCCTCGGTGTGACCGAAGTTCGACTTCACCGAACCCATCCAGTGCGTGCGCTCCGAACCGGCGAGGGCGTCACCGATCGCCGCCGCCTCGATCGGGTCTCCCACGGCGGTGCCCGTGCCGTGGGCCTCGTAGTAGCCCACCGAACCCGGGGCGACGCCGGTCGTCCGGAACACCCGCCGGATCAGCTCCCGTTGGGCTTCGACGCTGGGCACCGGTACGCCGGGGGTACGGCCGTCATGGTTCACCGCCGTGCCGCGCACCACCGCGTGGATGCGGTCGCCGTCGCGCCGGGCCGCGGAGAGCGGCTTGAGCACGACCATTCCCGCGCCTTCGCTGCGTACATATCCGTTCGCGCGGTGGTCGAACGACCTGCAGCGGGCGTCCGGGGACAGGAACTGCCCCTTCGCCATGGCCATCGTGGTGACCGGAAGGAACATCATGTTCACGCCGCCGGCCACCGCCAGTTCGCACTCGCCGCGGTCCAGCGCGGAGCATGCCTGGTGGACCGCGACCAGCGACGAGGAGCACGCGGTGTCGAGCGTGAAGCACGGCCCGTGCCAGTCGAAGGTGTACGACAGCCGCGCCGCGAGCATGGTCATGCTCACCCCGGTCGGGGTGGCCACGCCGAGCAGATGGCGGTTCTGGTCGGCCATCGCCAGACCCGCGGCGTCGAAGGTGAACCCGCCGACGAACGCGCCCACACCGCGGCCGGCGGTCGAACCCGGCGGAATGCCGGCGTCCTCGAAAGCCTCCCAGGTCACCTCCAGCAGTACCCGCTGCTGCGGATCCAGTGCGGCGGCCTCACGCGGCGGCATCCCGAAGAAACCCGCGTCGAACTCCTCCAGCGCCGAAGGGAGAAAGCCTCCCTGCCGGATGAACATCCGTGCCGGAGTGGCGGAGTCGGCGTCGAAGAAGGCACCGGCGTTCCACCGGTCGGCCGGGATGTCGGTGATGGCGTCCACTCCGGAGACGACCAGCTCCCAGAAGCTCCGCGTATCCGTGATCCCGCCGGGGAACCGGCAGCCGATTCCGACGATCGCGATCGGCTCGGCCCGGCCGGAGCTCGTTCCCCGGTCATCGGCCCTGTCAAAAGGGTGCGTTGAGGAAGCCATCGAAAACCCCTTTCGGAGACGGATGGTGTCACGGGCGGCCCGGCCCGTTGAGCCAGGCCCTGATCGCTCCGGCAGTGGTACGTGCCTCCTTCTCCAGGACGCTCCAGTGATCGCCGTCGACATCGACGGTCGCGCACGGAGCGGGCCAGGAGGTCTGCCGCCAGTCCCCGCCCGGGGACGAGGGCCGGGTGGCGCGGACCAACAGGGTGGGAACCGGCATCGGTTCCGGGGTCCAGCCGCGGGCCAGGCGGCTGTAGGCGCCCAACGCCGCCAGGGACGTGTCGTCCACCACGGCCTCGAACCGGTCGCCCAGTTCGAGGGCCGGACGGGCGGGCATGGCCAGCAGCCACGGCCGGTCCTCGTCGTCCGGGGTGACGTGGTAGGTGTCGACGAGGACGAGACCGGTCGGCGGGGTCACGGCGGCCGTCAGCCGGGCGGCCACGGAGTGCGCCGCACAGCCGCCCATCGAGTGGCCGACGAGGATATAGGGGTGATCTCCGAGGTGCTCCCGCACGGTGGCGGCGTGGAGTTCGGCGAGGGTGTCCCAGGTGCGGGGGACCGTCTCTCCCCGGTCGAGTGCGGGGTGCCGGAGTTCGAGGACGTCCCGTTCGCCGCGGAAGAAGGAGGCCAGGGTCGCGAAACAGGGGCGGCCGAGGCCGGGGGAGAAGGAAGGGAGGCACACCAGCGCGGGGGCGCCGTCACCGCCCGCGGCCAGCCGGAGCGGGGCGAGCGCGTAGTGGGCGGCCTCGGCGGCGTCGAACGCGGGCAGCGCGAGGGAGGCGGTGACGAGGAGGTGCATGGCCGAGACGACATCACCGGTCCCGCACACGCGCCGGTACAGGGAGGCGAGCGTCCGGGACGGGCGGGGCGCGGCCTCCTCCGGCCCCGGCTCCCTCGACATCCCCTCGTGCAGGTGGTCGGCGAGTTCCCGCGGGCTCGGCCGGTCGAGGACGACGGCCGCGCCCAGAGACAGACCGGTGCGGGCGGTGAGCCGGTTGCGCAGCAGGACCCCTGTCAGGGAGTCGAGTCCCAGCTCGGTGAGGGGGCGGTCGGGCGGCACGGCGGATGCGTCGGGGTGGGCGAGGACCTCGGCGGTCTCCTGGCGGACCAGTTCCAGCAGCGCGGCGCGCCGGTCGGGGTCCGTCAGCGCGTCGAGCTCGTGTCGCCGCGACGCGGGCGTCGCGCTCCCGGAGTGTGCGGCCGGGCGTGCCGGAGGGAGCAGGGCGCTCAGGAGCGGCGGGGTGCCGCCGGGAGGGGCGGTGGGACGCGGCGGGGCGAGCAGCAGCGGCGCGAGCACCGGGGTGTTCGTGCCCAGAGCGGTGTCGAACAGGGCCAGCGCGTGGTCGGGGGGCATCGCTCGCAGGACGTCGTCCGCCACCCTGGACCTGTCTGCCGCCATACCATCCGGCCCGCCCCAGGGTCCCCAGGCGAGGGAGAGCGCGGGCAGGCCCAGGGCGGCGCGATGCCGGGCGAGGGCGTCCAGAAAGGCGTTGGCGGCGGCATAGTTGGCCTGGCCGGGGTTGCCCAGCAGACCGGCGGCCGAGGAGAACAGGACGAAGTGCGACAGGGGCAGGCCCTCGGTCGCCTCGTGCAGGTTCCAGGCCGCGTCCGCCTTCGGCCGCAGGACGGTGTCCAGGCGTGCGGGGGTGAGGGCCTCCAGGACGCCGTCGTCGAGGACCCCGGCGGCGTGCACCACGGCGGTGAGGGCGGGCGCGTATCGCGCAATCACGTCCGTCAGCCGGGCGCGGTCGGCGGCGTCGCAGGCGAGCACGTCCGTGCGGGCCCCGGAGCGTTCCAGCGCGGCCTGCAACTGCGCGGCCCCGGCGGCTTGCGGGCCGCGTCGGCCGATCAGGACCAGGTGCCGGACGCGGTGCCGGTCGGCCAAGTGCCGGGCGAGGAGCGCGCCGAGGCCCCCGGTGCCGCCGGTGATCAGTACAGTGCCGTCCTCCAGAGTGCCGCCGGGGCTACGGTCAGCCGTCGCGGGCGTGAGCCGGGGAACGCGTACGGCGCCTTCGTGCAGGGAAAGTTGTGGCTCGCCGGTGGCGACGGCGGCGGGCAGCAGCAGCGCGGACGAGGGATGGTCGTCGAGGTCGATCACGGTGAGGCGCCCGGGATGCTCCGACTGTGCGGACCGCACCAGGCCCCACACGGCGGCGGCCGGCAGGTCCGGAGCGTCGCGGAATGCGCCGCGGGTGACCACGACCAGTCGCCCGCCGTGGTCCGCGGGACGGGACAGATGTTCCTGCAGAACCCTCAGGGCGCGTGCGGTGAGGGCGTGCGCAGCCCCGGCGGGGTCCTGATGCGCGGCCGCCAGCGAGACGACCGTCGGCCCGTCGCCCCCGCCGGTCCCGGTGAGCACCGTCCGGAGTCCCAGGTCGTCGGGGTGCGTCACGGTGAGCGCCGGTCCGTCGCCGGGGGCAGGAACGCCGACCCAGCGCGGGCGGTACAGGGCCCCAGCCGCGCCGCCGTCGGGGAGGGACTCCGGCAGCGGACGCGTGGTCAAGGACCCCACCCGGGCCACCGGAGCGCCCCAGGGATCGGTGAGATGCACGCTGAACCCGTCCGTTCCGACGGTCCGGACGCGCACGCGCAGTGCTGTGGCGCCGACGGCGTGAACGGCCATGTCGCGCAGGGCGAAAGGGACGCGGACGGGGCCGGCGAAACCGGCGGCGAGCAAGGGCGCATGCAACGCCGCGTCCAGCAGCGCGGGATGGATGACGCAGCTGCGCGCTTCGGCGTGCAGCTCGGCGTGCAGCCGCACGTCGGCGAAGAGCTCCCCCGAACTCTGCCTCCGCCAGAGGGCCGTGACGCCCTGGAACGCCGTCCCGTAGGTGTGCCCCGCCGCGGCCAGCCGCTCATAGGCGCCGGTGAGGTCCAGGGGAACGGCTCCCTCGGGCGGCCACACTCCGCCGTCGCCCTCGCGCTCCCGGACGCGCAGTGCGGGGACGAGCCGTCCCGTCGCGTGGTGGGTCCAGGTGCCGAGCGGGCCCGCCGTCCGGGGGCGGGAGCGGACGTCCACCGTGCGGCGGCCGTCGGCGTCCGGTTCGCCGAGCACCACCTGCAGCTGGACCCGGCCGTCTTCCTCGGGCAGGACGAGCGGGGACGGCAGCACCAGCTCCTCCAGTCCGCCGAGCCCGCACATCCCGCCCGCGTGGAGCGCCGCCTCGGCGAACACCGCCGCGGGGACGAGCGTGCGCCCGCCGACGACGTGGTCACGGAGCCACGACTGGTCCGTACGGGACAAGTCCCCTGTGGACAGCAGGTGTTGGGCATCCGGCAGCGTGACGGTGTCGGTCAGCAGTGGATGGGCGCGGTCGTTCGCGCGGGGTGCAGACGGGGCGGGGCTGTCGGGCAGCCAGTGGCGCCGGCGCTGGAACGGGTAGGTGGGCAGATCCACCCGCCGGGCGCCGCGGCCCTCGTACACCCGGTGCCAGTCGACAGGGATGCCCTCCACGTGCAGCCGGGCGACGGCGGACAGCAGCGTGGCGGGTTCCGGAGCACCGCCCCGCGCGGTGGCGACGAACACGGGTGCCCGGTCGCCCTCTTGGACGGATCCGGCGGCGGCCGCCGCGGTGAGCTGCGCACCGGGGCCCAGCTCCGCGCAGACGGTGACGCGTTCGTCGTGGGCCAGCCCGTGTACGACGTCGGCGAAGCGCACGGTCGCTCGGGCGTGCCGTGTCCAGTACGCGGCCGAGCGCAGATCGTCCCCCTCGGCCATACGCCCGGTCAGGGTGGACATCACGGGGATGTGCGGTGCGTGGTGGGTCAGGCCGGCGATGGCCCGTTCGAAGGCGGCCAGGGCCGGTTCCATCAGCGGGGAGTGGAAGGCGTGGGCGACCCGCAGCCGGGTGGTGTGCCGGCCGCGGGCGGTGAAGCGGTCCGCGACAGCGCGTACGGCCGCTTCCTCCCCGGAGACGACGACCGAGCGCCGGGCGTTCACGGCGGCGAGGGCTGCGCGGTCCGCGACCTCGCGCAGTTCCGCAAGGGCCTCCTCTTCGGAGGCCTCCAGGGCCACCATGGCTCCGCCGCCGGGGAGTTGCTGCATGAGGCGTCCCCGTGCGGCGACGAGGGCGACGGCGTCCGGCTCCGTCAGAATGCCCGCGACATGGGCCGCGACGATCTCGCCCAGGGAGTGCCCGGCCAGGACGCCGGGCCGGATCCCCCAGGATTCCAGCAGCCGGAAGAGGGCCACTTCGAAGGCGAACAGACCCGCTTGGGCGATGTCCGTCCGGTCGTGGACGGCCGCGGCGTCCGCGGTCCCCTCGGGAGCCCACAGCACATCCCTCAGCGGAGGGGGGCCGTCGCCGAAGGCCGTGTCGAAGCGGGCGCACAGGGCGTCGAAGGCCGTGGCGAAGACCGGGAACGTGCCGTGCAAGGCGCGTCCCATGCCGGGGTGTTGTGCCCCCTGGCCGGTGAAGAGCACGGCGAGGCGGGCCGTGGGCGTGGTGGTGGTCCGGACCACGGCGCCGGCCCGGGTCGTGGGGCCGTCGGCCGCCAGACCGTCCAGGGCGTTCAGCAGAGCGGCACGGTCTCCGGCCGGCACGGCGGCGCGGCAGGAGAGCGCGGCCCGGGTGGTGGCCAGGGAGAAGGCGACGTCGAGCGGGGACAACCCGGGCTCTGCGCGCAGCAGTTCGGCGATCCGCCGGCTCTGGGCGCGGAGCGCACCCGCGTCCGCGCCCGAGAGCAGCAGCGGGGGTAGCGGGACGGGATCCCGCCGGGACGCGGCCTCGGGGACGGCCCCGGGGGCCGCCTCTTCCAGGATGACGTGGGCGTTGGTCCCGCCGATCCCGAACGCCGACACCCCGGCGCGGCGGGGCCGTCCGGCGGCCGTCGGCCACTCCCGCTCCTCCGTCAAGGGCCGTACGTCGCCCGTGTCCCAGTCCACCTGTGGTGTCGGCCGCGCGCAGTGCAGGATGCGCGGCAGCCGGCCGTGGTGCATGGCCATGACGGTCTTGATGACGCCGCCGACGCCCGCCGCGGCCTGGGTGTGTCCGGTGACGGACTTCAGCGCGCCCAGCCACAGCGGGCGGTCCGCGGGGCGGTCCTGCCCGTAGGCGGCCTGGAGCGCCCGGGCCTCGACGGGGTCGCCGAGCGCGGTGCCGGTGCCGTGGGTCTCCACGGTGTCGATGTCCGCCGGGGACAGCCCGGCGTCGGCCAACGCGCGCCGGATGACGTCCTGTTGGGCCGGGCCGCTGGGGGCGGTGAGTCCGTTGGAGGCGCCGTCGGAGGTGACGGCCGAGCCGCGCAGCACGGCCAGCACGGGGTGGCCGTTGCGCCGGGCGTCGGACAGCCGCTCCAGCAGGACCAGGCCCGCCCCCTCGCCCCAGGCGGTGCCGTCCGCCGTCGCGGAGAAGGGCTTGCACCGGCCGTCCGGTGCCAGGGCGCGCAGCCTGCTGAAGGCGACGAACGGCGCCGGCGTGGCCATCACGGTGACTCCTCCGGCGACGGCCAGGGCGCACTCGCCGGAGCGCAGCGCCCGCGCCGCCCAGTGCAGGGCCACGAGCGACGAGGAGCAGGCGGTGTCCACGGTCACGGCGGGCCCGCGCAGTCCCAGGTGGTGGGCGAGACGGCCGGACGCGACGCTGCCCGCCGATCCGAGCGCGAGGTGCGCCTCCAGTTCGTGCGGCCCCCGGTGCAGGAAGCGTCCGGCGTAGTCGTCGTGCATGACGCCGACGAACACGCCGGTGTCACTGTCCCGCAGGGTGAGCGGGTCGATACCGGCCCGCTCCCACACTTCCCAGGAGACCTCCAGCAGCAGCCGCTGCTGCGGGTCGGTAGCCAGTGCCTCGCGGGGGGACATGCCGAAGAAGGCCGCGTCGAAGTCCGCCGCCCCGCGCAGGAATCCTCCCCGGCGGGTGACGGACGTGCCGAGGCGGTCCGGGTCGGGGTCGTGGATCCGCGCCGGGTCCCAGCCGCGGTCGATGGGGATGCCGCACGTCGCGTCGGTTCCGTCCGCGACCAGCTGCCACAGCTCCTCCGGGGAGGTGACGTCGCGGCCGGCACCCGGGTAGCGGCACGCCATGGCGACCACGGCCAGCGGCTCTCCGGCCGTTCCGGTGCGGGGCGCACCGGCCTTCGCCGTTTCCGGATCGCCGAAGAGGGCGGTGCACAGGCTCCGGGCCACGGCCGCAGGGGTCGGCCGGTCGAAGACCAACGTCGTGGGCAGGGTCAGTCCGGTGACCGCGGCGAGCCGGTCGCGCAGCCGTACCCCCGCGAGGGAGGTGAACCCCAGCCCGGCGAAGGGCCGTTCCGGATCCACGCCCTCTGCGCGCACGTCACCGGCTTCGGCCGTCGCGTCGAGGACCAGGCGCAGCAGGCCTTCGTGGCGTGCGGAGGCGGGCAACGGCCGCAGCCGTTCGAGGAGCTGCGACGCAGCCGCCGCGTGTGATGCGGCGGCTTCGGCCAGCTTTCCGGCCAGTGCCGCCCGTTGGATCTTTCCGGAGCGCGTACGCGGCAGTTCGGCCGTCTCATGGATCTCGTGGGGCACCTTGACCGCCGAAAGCCGCGCCCGGCACGCGGCACGGAGGGCATCGGTGTCCACGCCCTGGGGGCGGGGGACGACGAGCGCCACGGGCACTTCGCCCAGCACGTCGTGCGGCCTGCCGACAACTGCCGCATCCATGACCCCGGTGCAGTCCAGCAACACCTGTTCGACTTCGGAGGGGTTGACGTTCTCGCCACCGCTGATGATCAGTTCCTCGACCCTGCCGGTGACGCGCAGACTGCCGTCGCGGGTGCGGCGGCCGAGATCTCCCGTGCGGTACCAGCCGCCCTGCACGGCCCGGGCCGTCTCGTCGGGGCGGTGGTGATAGCAGGT
The DNA here is from genome assembly GCF_053594995.1 of Streptomyces sp. NPDC002536. Taxonomy (NCBI): domain Bacteria; kingdom Bacillati; phylum Actinomycetota; class Actinomycetes; order Kitasatosporales; family Streptomycetaceae; genus Streptomyces; species Streptomyces sp. NPDC002536. The sequence continues at coordinate 1,527 of NZ_JBSFWU010000049.1, read as the reverse complement.
CATCAGGTGGGGGCCGCGGACGCGGATTTCCCCCTCGCCTCCGTCGGCGACGTCCTCGCCGGTCGTCGGATCGGTCACCCGCACCTCGACACCGGGCACCGGCACCGGCAGCCCGTCGGGCCCGGCGCCGTCGAGCGGGGTGACCGCGATCTTTCCGCAGGTCTCGGTGGAGCCGTAGCCGTCGAGCAGCGGAACGCCCAACTGCCGCTCGACCTCGGCGCGCAGCTCCGGCGGGCAGGGCGCGCCCGCGCTCACGCAGCAGCGCAGCCCCGGCAGCGGCTGCCGGGGCGTGCGGGACAGGTCGTCGAGCAGCAGCCGGTACGTGGCGGGCACGCCGGCGAGAAGGGTGAACGGCCGGTCGGCCAAGGCTTGTGCCGGACGGGCGCCGCGGTCGAGAAGGTAGGCGGTGGCCCCCACCGTGACCACTCCCAGCAGGCACAACGAGTGGGCATAGGCGTGGGCCATCGGCAACGGCCAGAGCAGTCGGTCCTGCGGCCCCAGCCCCCACAGCGGTACGTAGGCCGCCGCCACCGACCACAGCGCGGCGCGCTGAGTGGACACCACGCCCTTGCTCGGCCCGGTCGTACCCGAGGTGTAGAGGATCCAGGCCGGTTCGTCGAGCCCGAGGTCGTCGCCCGGCGGGAGCCCGGGATCGCTGCGGGCCAGTTCCTCGAAGGCGGCCGTGTCCGCCGCCAGCGTCCGCAGCCCGGGATCGACGTGCGCGAAGGCCGGCAAGAGAGTGGCTTCGGTGATGGCCAGCACCGGTGCGCAGTCACCGATCAGGTGGGCCAGTTCGGCCTCCGTCGAGCCGGGGTCGAGCAGCACCCCCACGGCCCCCGCACGCAGCACGGCCAGCCAACTCTCCACCAGTTCGACCCGGTTGCCCGTGCAGAGCGCCACCCGGTCGCCGTGCCGTACGCCCATGCGCCGCAGATGACCCGCCAGCCGGGCGGTCCGCCGTTCCAGTTCCCCGTAGGTCACGCTCCGCCGGGCGTCCTCGTAGGCGATGCGGCCGGGCCCGCATGCGGCGTTTTCCTTCAACGCGTCGGGCAGGGGCCGGATCAATGCTTCGCGCACCTGCGTCGTGCCGTCGCCCATGAGGCCGCCTTTCGCCGAGCCCGCGCCCCGGTCTCCCGGTCGCCCCGGTCAACATACTCGGCCCGCCTACGGGTTCGGGCCGCCTGGGCCGGGTGTGCGGTGGTCCAGGCGGCCGGGTGGAAGGGAGGTTCGGAGTGGCCAGAAGGCGGCCAGGGGCGTTGATCGTCATCATCCGGTGCGTGCCGGTCCGGCCGGGCCGGTGCGCTGTCCGTCATGTCACCAGCGGTCGATGCCCATGGTCCGTGCCGCGTCGTGGATGGCTACGTAGTGGTAGGGCGTCATGCCCGACCGTTTGATCGGGGCGTTTTTGTCCTTGGCCCGGAACTCGTCGCGTGAGCAGGCCAGCAGGCTGGTGCCGTAGCCGACCGGTACGTCGCCCGTGCCGTGGACGGGGTGGGACTTGGCGGCGGTCTCGCTGCCGGCCCTGGC